>CBJNAT010000351.1:0-4320 GCA_966434585.1 uncultured Gammaproteobacteria bacterium
ATCGCCCCGGCTGCCATGGCTTCCGAACTGGGACTCAGTGTGAAGACAGTCAGCACCTATCGCGCGCGCATCCTCGAAAAGATGGGAATGCGAAGCAACGCAGAGATTGCGGCATATGCAGTGCGCAATCATCTGGTGGATTAGAACCGGTCGCTCGCCACTTAGGAGGTGCCAATGCCCTGGGGGCAGGACGCATAGGAACGGCCGGTGCCGGTGGCGCTCGATGGCGGTGGGTGTCTCACATCGAGAAGAAGGCAGGCGGAAGAAGAAGCTATCGGATGATCATGTGAGCAGCCAGCCGCGGGATCTGACCGTTTACATCGTTGAAGACTCTGCCGTCGTACGCGAGCGGCTGGTTGAAACCATCGATGAGATTCCGCAGGCTCGCATCGTCGGGCACGCGGAAACCGCGGCGGAAGCGCTCAATGCGTTGAGCGAGATTCGACCGCGCGTGCTCATCCTCGATGTGCAGCTGCGGGAAGGTAGCGGTTTCAACGTCCTAAAATCCATGCGCGCCCGCAATGTGGATTGGCCGCCGCTCGTAATCGTCGTCACAAACTATCCGCGTGACGACTATCGCGAGATCAGCAGAAAGTTCGGCGCCAACTATTTTCTGGATAAGGCCTCGGAATTCGACCAGGTACGCGAGGCGATGCTGCAGATGATCGAGAAGTGACGTACAGCGGTCGTGGCGGGTGACTAGAACCGCAGGCCACGAAGTTAGCTACTTCGAGGGAGATATTTGGACAGGATTACAGGATGTAAGGAACGCGTGCATCGAGCTGCGCTCATCTCATCATCCTGTTAATCCCGTTAATGCTGTCCAATTCTTCGATTGAGGTAGAGGCCGACGTTAGTGTCATTCGTGACCAGCAAGAAGATCGCGTTCTACCTGTCACCGATCACGAATCACCTGTTCAATGCAGCCGCCGGTGTCGCCGGTAGAACTCATCGACTTGCCGGCGCGCCTCTTCACGTTCCCAGCCGTAACGCTCCTGCAGCTTGCCAGCCAGCTGATCGTTGCGACCGACGAGCTGATCGATCTCCTCCTCCGTGAGCCGCGTCCATTGCTCCTTAATCTTGCCCTTCAGTTGCCGAAGGCCATCTTGGCTACCGGCTCGAGTGACGTTGCGGTTCATGGTTCGGATCTCCCGCGGACCTATGCGAATGCCGAGGTGCGAATTCCATGCCACGGATGGGAAAGGGGCATACCTCGTGAGGGCGTTGGGGACGTCCTCTGACGCCGTTACGCCCCTCACACCAATCTTGCGCGGACCGACGCCGAAATTTTTTCCGTCGACCTGGGATCTATGTCTCCGGTCCGAGCGTTCAGGTTCCGTTGACGGATCTGCGCAGCGCTCTTGAGTGGACCTCCCCGGAAGATGGGGTGGCACCCGCTGAGGCCCCATCTCGCCACTCTTATGGAGACTGTGCACCTAAAGGCCACGCTCTTGCGTGGCCTTCTTTTTTTGCACGACTTGCACGGATGCGTAAAAACGGCTTGGCGCCTCAATCGGGGAAGGTGCGGCCGAAGAAATCGCCCGGGCGCCAGCGTGGGCGGTTGGCCGCGTTCGCGACGTCCTGAACGATGCGTCGATTGATGCGGGCGAGGTCGGCAGCCGCCGGGAAATCCATGGGCAGGGAGGTGTCGTCACTCGGCTGGTGGTAATGCCGCTCGCGGAACTCCAGTTGGATGGCCTGAAGGTCGATCTTTGCATCCCTGCTTTGATTGCCGCTTTGCAGCGCAACGGCTGGAACTCCACGGCGCACGAACGAAAACTGATCGCTTCGGATGAAGGCCGCTTCTTGGGGACGAAGATCGGGGCTGATCCGGTAGCCGTAAGCGCCTGCCGCTGTGGCTGCCAACGGCCCCAACGAAGAATGCTCGGCGCCGTACGCGATCACATCGCGAGTGGGTGCGAACGTGAGCGGCATGTCGATGTTGATATTCGCGACGAATGAGCGCGGCGGCGTGCCTGAATGTGCGACAAAGAAATCCGAGCCGAGCAGACCTCGTTCCTCTGCCGTGAAAGCGACGAACAGAATCGAACGTTTCGGTCGTGGCCCCGCGGCCAGCGTTCGCGCCATCTCCAGCAGCAAGGCGATACCTAACGCGTTGTCGTGCGCACCGTTGTACACAGAGTCGCCATCCACGGCTGCGCCCTTGCCGAGATGATCCAGATGCGCCGAGACCACGACGTACTCGGACTTCAATTTCGGATCGGCACCTTCTAGCAGGCCTACCACGTTCGTGCTGGTCGTACGTCGCAGGCCGGTGGTCGTTGTCAGCGTCATCGTGCTGGGTAGCGCAAACCCCTGTGCAATGCTGTCGGTGAGCGCCGCCAGCACTTCCGCGTACGAGCGTTCCGCGCCCTCGAATAGACGCGGCGCCGCCTCGGGATTGAAGCGGAAGCGTAGTTTCAGCTCCGGGAAGGCATCGACCGGCGTGCCGTTCTCGTCGAGCCAGCGCATCTGCGGCACCCAGCTGAGCGCGACCGAGCGCTCCCAGGGAATGCGTTGTGCGTCCTCTGGAGAATCGATCACGATCACGCCGACGGCACCGTGCTCCACCAGCTTGGACCACTTGCGCGAGCTCCATGAGTGATAAGCCCGCGCATACGATGGGAACTGAGCGGGTGCGCCGCTGAAGATGACCGCGATGCGTCCTGCCAGATCCACGTGCTCGAAGTCGTTGTAGTGCAGATCCGGCGCTTCTACACCGAACCCGGCGAACGCGAGCGGCGCCGTGACGTTGGAGTTGCTTGCCGCGAAATACGCGCCGGGCAAGTAGTCGGTGCTGTACTCGAATTCAGTGCTTTGATTGTCGCGCGTCAGCTTCGCGGATGAGCCGGGCAATACCGCCGTGGCTTCCAGCAACGGCACCTGTTGAAACCAGCCGCCTTCATCGCCCGCGGGCTTCAGGCCATACTGTTGCAGCTGTGCAGCGACGTACTTGGCGGCGATTTCATAGCCGCGCGATGCAGCCGCGCGACCGTCGAGCAGATCATCCGCAAGAAATGACACATGCGCTTGTAGCGCTTGCGGTTGAATGGCAGGGGTTGCTTGTTGTGCACGGGCCGTGAGTGCGAGCAGACACGCGAAGCAACTCCACACGACCTGAACGAGTGGACGAGGGGAGTACGGCAGCGGAAGCATTTGCGGATGCGGCAGTGCGACTGTCTGTTGTTCGAAGTGGGCGGGAGCTTAAGGCATGACGTCAGCATCGGCCATCGATCCGTCGCGAGCGAGTTGCTTGCTCGGATGTGCAAGCTCACGCGTCTGGCGAGTTTTCTTCGCGCTCTGTGCTCTAGTTGCCGTAGCGGGCTGTGCGAACGTATCCAGGGTACCGTCTCGCCCCGTTGCGAACGCAGTAGCAGGGCGGGGTGAGGAGGTCGCGCTGCGCGCGCTCGCGATGATCGGCACGCCGTATCAATACGGCGGCAATGGCCCGCACAACTTCGATTGCAGCGGCCTCGTGCAATACATCTACCGTGACATCGGTCTGGAAGTGCCGCGCACCGCCGCCGAGCAATACGACGCCTCGCGTTCTGTCGACCTGAAGGCGGTGCGACCCGGCGATCTGCTCTTCTTTCGCATTAATGGTCGCGTCTCGCACGTGGCCATCTATGCGGGTGAAGGCCGCTTCGTACACGCCCCGCAGACAGGCAGAACGGTGGAGCTGCGGCCGATCGACGATCCGTATTACGCGCCGAGGCTGGTGCGGGCGGGGAGGTTTGGGGGATAGGCTACATGGACGTGGGACCTGGGACCTGGGGCATGGGAAGAGTCGGAATGTTCTTGACCCCAGGCCCCACGCCCCGCGCCCTCCTAACCCTTGTTCATCCTCTCCGCGATCAATGACTCCACCACGCTCGGATCCGCCAGCGTCGAGGTATCGCCGAGCTGATCGTGCTCGTTGGCGGCGATCTTGCGCAGAATGCGGCGCATGATCTTGCCGCTGCGGGTCTTCGGTAGGTTGGGCGCCCACTGAATGAAATCGGGGGTGGCGATCGCGCCGATTTCCTTGCGCACCCACGCCGCGAGCGCCGCACGCAGTTCTTCGCTCGGCTGCTCGGTCGCATTCAGCGTCACGTAGGCGTAAATGCCCTGACCTTTGATGTCATGCGGGCAGCCGACGACTGCGGCTTCTGCGACCGTCGGATGTGCCACCAGCGCGCTCTCGATTTCAGCGGTGCCCAGCCGATGGCCCGACACGTTCAGGACGTCATCGACACGGCCTGTGATCCAGTAATAGCCATCTTCATCGCGCTTGGCGCCATCGCCGGTGAAGTACTTGCCGGGAAAGGTCGTGAAGTACGT
>CBJNAT010000352.1:0-4313 GCA_966434585.1 uncultured Gammaproteobacteria bacterium
GGCGGTAGCCTTGTCTTTGATGGTGGCGTCGACTCGAGCGCGGACCGCTTCCATGATTTTGTAATCCGTCAGTTGCAGTTGCGCGCCGCGTTGTTCCATCGTCGCATCGGGCGGGATCTTCTTCATGTCAGCGAAGATGTGCTTGGTCCAGAAATCGTCTACCAAGTCTTCTTCGACAGGCATGCCGCTGATCACGCTGGTGAAGTTCTCGATGCGGCGTTTTTGCCAGCCCGGCTTCAGCGTCTTGACCCATTCCGGATCGGTGGGGCGATCGCCGCGGAAGTCGATCGAGGAAGGCGTGCGCTGAAACACATAGAGTTGCTTCGAGCCGCGTCCCAAATGCGGAATGCACTGCACGGCGGTGGCGCCGGTGCCGATGATGCCGACTGCTTTGTCGTGCAGCTTGGAGAGACCGCCGAGCGTGTCGCCGCCGGTATAGGCGAAATCCCAGCGACTGGTATGAAAGCTGTGTCCCTGGAACGTTTCGATGCCGGGAATGCCCGGCAGCTTGGGATCCGCATAGTGGCCGGGACACATCACGACGAAGCGGGCGAGAAGATCGTCGCCGCGATCCGTCAACACATGCCAGCGGGAGATTTTTTCATCCCACTTCACTTCGGTGATCTTGGTTTGGAATATGGCGCGCCGATACAGGTCGAACTTGCGGCCGATCATCTTGCTGTATTCGAACAGCTCCGGCGCACGGGCGTACTTCTCGGTGGGCATGTAGCCGACTTCTTCCAGGAGCGGCATGTAGCTGTAGGATTCAACGTCGCAAGCAGCGCCCGGGTAGCGGTTCCAATACCAAGTGCCGCCGAAATCGCCGGCGCGCTCGATGAGGTGGAAGTCGTCGATGCCTGCAAGGTGCAGGCGCGCTCCAACCATCAGTCCACTGAAGCCGCCGCCCATGACGATGACGTCCACTTCCTTATGGATCGGGGCGCGCTCGACCCGCTTGGCATAGGGATCGTCGATGTAATGCGCGAACTTGCCTTCCAAGTGCACGTATTGCGCATTACCGTCGGCGCGCAAGCGCTTTCTGCGCTCGGCTTCGTATTTCTCTTTGAGAGCAGCCGGATCGAAGCCCGGCGTGTTGGTCGAGTTTGTCATTTGACGACGGTGTACCTATGACATTGACCGCCGCTGCCCCGAGTTGGATGTCGTGAATGGGCCCTTGAGCGGCAGCGGTCGTGTTCGTGCGTGCGTGATCCCGATGGGGTGCGAGATGGATCGATGATCGGCTATGAGCCCATGCGCACAATCGTCTGAGCGGACGATAAATCAGCCTTTCTTACGGCTCATCACGGCAGCGCGTAACCCAGGACGTAGTCGCCTGCGCGCGTGGCGAGCCCCGCATGCCCGCCCGCCGCGACGACGACGAATTGCCGGCCGCTCGGCTTGGATAGATAAGTCATCGGTGTCGCTTGGCCTCCTGCGGGCAAACGCGCCTTCCACAATTCGCGCCCGCTGCGCGTCTCGTAAGCGCGCAGATAGCGATCCTGCGAAGCCGCGATCAGAACCACGCCGCTGCGCAGTGCGATCGCGCCTCCAGCGCTCGGCACACCGACCGTCAGAGGCAAACCGAAGGTCCAACCGAATGGACCGTTGTCGCGGCTGGTGCCGAAGGGTTTTTGCCACAGCAGCCTACGGCTGCTGAGATCGACGGCGGAAAGCTGACCCCAAGGCGGGCTCATGCAGGGCACTTGTGCCGGCGAAAGAAAAGGGATTGCTTGCGCTGCATAGGGCGACCCGATTTGCGGCAGGCCCGCCTGAGCGCCCACTGCCCGTTCCGGGGTTCCGTGAGTGCTGTCGGAAGCCGTTGCGGTATTGGGTGCGACGCCGAGTCCCATGGCATCGGCGATTTTCCGTGGAATGAGCGTGGTAATGAATGGAGCGTGCACCGTGTTCGCAATGAGAATGCCGCGCTCCTCGTCCAGGGCGACACCGCCCCAACTGAAGACGCCTGCGCTACCGGGATAGGCCAACGAGCCTTGCTCGCTGGGTGGCGTGAATTGTCCTTCGTATCTCAATTCACGGAAGCGGATGCGACACCGTAGCTGGTCGAGCGGTGTCATACCCCACATGCGCGATTCGGTAAGCGGTTCACCCGCAAAACTCGGCATGCCCACTGAGAAAGGTTGAGTGGGCGAGGTGTAGTCGCCGGGCGCGGCCCCTTGCGGCACGGGTTTTTCGACCACTGCGGTGAGCGGCGCACCGGTGCGTCGGTCCAGTACGAACAATTCGCCGCGCTTGGTCGGTTGAACGACGGCGGGTACCGGGCCCTCGCGAGTGGGAAAGTCCACGAGCGTAGGTTGCGACGGCAAGTCGTGGTCCCACAGGTCGTGATGATCCGTTTGGAAATGCCAGCGAGGCCGGCCGTCCTTTACATCGAGTGCCACCAGCGCCGAGCCGTACCGTTCCGCGGCGGCTGAACGATGAGCTGCAAAAAAATCCGGTGTGGCGTTGCCGAGCGGCACATACACCAAGCCAAGTTCCGGATCGGCACTCAAGGGTGGCCAGGCGTTCGGCGTGCCGGGCGTGTAGGTTTCACCGTGCGGCGGTGCGCCGATGCGATCCGGATGTCCCATGTCCCAAGCCCAGGCGAGTTCACCTGTGACGGCATCGTAGGCGCGGATCACTCCCGATGGCGCGCCTTCCATGGTGCCGTCCATGATGTAGGAGCCGACAATGAGTTTTCCGTCCACTACCGTTGGCGGTGAGGTGGCCAGCAAGTAACCGGGTGGATACTGTCCGATGCCATCCAGCAGACTGATCGAACCTTGCTGTGCGAAGCTGCGACACAGCTGGCCCGTATGAGCATCGAGTGTGATCAGGCGCGAATCGCCGGTCGGCGCGATGATTCGTTCTGCGCAATCCGCCGCCGCTCCGTTGGCCTGCGGGTTGCGGTAGTAAGCCACGCCGCGGCAGGCTCGTAGCGGCACCCACGCGGCTTCGCTGCCCGGATCGAACACCCAGCGCTTTTGACCGGTTTCCGCATCGATGGCATGCACGACCGAGTGGGCTGTGCACAGATACAGCGTGTCGTCGATCTTCAGCGGCGTCGCTTCGAACGTCCAACCGGTTTGCGCATCCGACGCTTTCGGCATATCCCCGGTGCGATATGTCCACGCCAGTTGCAGGTGACTGACGTTGTTCGGCGTGATCTGCGTGAGCGGCGAATAACGCGTGCCGTGTTCAGTACCGCCGAAAGCTACCCAGTCAGTGCTTGCACCCGGTGTGTACTGCGTGTGCGGCAGGGTGTGCGATGGGCTGAATACCAAGTAACCCGCACCGGCCAAGATGGTTGCGATCGCAACAATGGATCTCGGGCCGAGTCGCGCTGTGCGCAGCAAACGAGCTGCTGCACGACCGAGCGTGGGAGCAGCAAGCCAAACACCCAACAACACGGGTAAGCCAAGCCGTGCAAACAGGCCCCAAGGTTCCGTACCCACTTCAGCTACTGACCACACCAATGTGCCGAGTAGGAAGAGGGCGTAGAGCGGCGGACCTGAACGACTGCGGCGTAACAGTAGAAGGCAAACCAATATCTGGGTAATCCCGGCGATGAGGTAATACGGCGAACCGCCGAGCTTGACCAGCTTGACGCCATTGAAGGCGAGATACGCCCCGACCGCACCAATCAGCACTGCGATGAACCAGCGTCTTGGTGTAGCGAGGTGAGTTCTTTCGCTCACGTTGTGCCCACGCCATATCGATTTCATCGAACGTATGCGCGGGCAGTTTGCGAAGCATCGTCTAGTTGGACGGCGCAAGCAGCTACCGCTCGAGTGAACGACTGCAGTCATTGGTCGATCGCTTTCTGTTGTCAGCGTCCCTAATCAATTTCAACGATGCCCTGCGTGCGTTCTTGCCCGACCATGTCGCAGGAGCGAATGTCATGCACACAACGATAGCCAACCCGTTCCATGCGCGGCCGTTTTCAACGGACGCACCGGAGCTAGTGAAGGCGGCACGGGAGTTGATCCCGCTGCTGCGCGAGCGCGCCGCGGCGGACGAGGCACGCCGAAAAGTCGATCCGGATACCGTGGCAAGGATGAAGGACGCGGGCCTTTTTCGCGCGTTGCAGGCTCGGCGCTGGGGTGGGCGCGAGGCGGGGCAGGGCACGTTTGCCCAGGTCCAGATGGCGCTGGCCGAAGGCGACATGTCGGTCGCCTGGATGTACGGAATTGTCTCTGTCCACTCATTTCATCTCTGCCTGATGGACGACCGGGCGGCGCGCGACGTTTGGGGCGAGGACAGTAGCCATATTCTTTCGCGCCATCACCAAGTCGCAGATTGGCGCGCGGTGCCAC
>CBJNAT010000353.1:0-4312 GCA_966434585.1 uncultured Gammaproteobacteria bacterium
GATTCGACGGCGTCTCGACCCATACGAGTCGTGTCTGTGGACACAGCGCCGCCTGCACCTGCGCTGTTTGCGTCATATCGACAAAGCTGCAGGCGACACCCCAGTTCGCAATGATGTCGCGCAGCTGCTTCGCAGTGCCGTGATAGCTCTCGATCGGCGCGATCACATGATCGCCGGGCCGCAACAAGCTGAAGACAGCGAGCGATGCAGCGGAACCGGATGCAAAGGCGAGCGCTGCCAGGCCGCCTTCAAGCGCGGCGACGCATTCTTCCAAGCCACGGCGTGTCGGATTATCCGGCCGAATGTACGAGTAGCCGCGCTGATAGCCACCATCCACGTCGCGCTCGTACGTCGTGCTCAGATGGATCGCGGGAGCAACTTCACCGGTATTGGCTTCGATGTCGCGGCCGATGTGGATGGCTTGGGTTTCGAGCTTCATGGGTTATGGGACCTGGGCCAGACGGGGCGGTGCAGACTCTTGTTTCTGACCCAGGCCCCACGCCCCAGGCCCCATCCCCCCTTCACTGTCTCGGCAAAACGAACCGCGTTCCCTGATGGTTCAACACGACTCCATCGCGGCGGATCTGCTCGACATGCATGCCTTCGGCGGTGCCGTCGCCTTCACGATATTTTTTCATGTTGATGAAGACGAAGCGGTCCGCGGTGTTCGTTGCATACACGTGAATGTCGAGATGCAGCGGCGGGAACTGCGCTCTGCCGCTCGCGGTGATGTCGTTGATCGTGGGCAGAGTCTCTTCGGGACGACTCGTGGCACCGCTCGGCGCCGGAGCGCTGCGCACCGGTGTAGAGCTGGGACCGGCGATTGGACTCACGATCGGCGCTCGCGCCGGGACCTGTGCCGCATCGGCGAGATTCGGCTCTGTTGCGGTCAGCTCTTCTTCGTTCGCCAACACGCCAGCTTCTTCGGCCAGTGAGCGTACGGTTGGGTCCGTGTGGGTACGTTGCGGCTCCACAGGAGCTGAGCGCGCCGGCGCGGCTGTCGGCGCAGGTGTTGCTTCGGCGGCGAGCGGTGCGCTTTGCACGGCGGGCGCAGTTGCCTGCGGCTGATCCTTGCGCAGCAATACGACGACAAACACGATGAGGTTCAGTATCAGCAACGCAGCGAGCGCAAACACCCACCATGGCCGCTCGCTTGCCATGCGGCGCGCCGGAACGTCCACGAGCGAAGGGCCTCGATGTCGCTGGCGTTCGTGCTCGGACTTCTTCAATGCGTCGAGGATGAAGCTCACGGCAGGTTAGTCTCCTCAACTCTTCGTCGCGTTCTCGACCAGCACTGGCGAGCCGGACGCGTTTACGACCGAATCGAGCACGATCTGCGTATGCACGCCCGCGACGCCATCGACGTTCAAACGATGACGGCGCTGGAAGTCCTCGACCATCGACGCGAGCTCTTCGTCGTAGTAGTCGCTTGCGGGCTCGGCGGGCTTCTGTCCCTGCGCGGAATAAAGCGTCTGCCGCAGCCAGCGTACTTCATCGCCGCGCATGCCGAGCCGCAACGACCGCAATCCCGTGACCTGCGGTCGCCACAGCAGCAGATACTCGCCATACCAATACCGAGAGAGCGATGTGAGGCTGACGTCGTGCGTCGAGTTGCCGAGCGTCACTTGCGCCACATCCTCATGCAGTTGCGCGATCGTGACCTGATGTGCGCTGCCGGTGTCGTCGATGAGCGTGAGGATCGCTGGACGATTGAGACTGCGCAGTTGCCCCCACGAGCCTTTCTCGAACACGCATTCCAGGCCTTGCGTCAGCGCCTGATCGCACGCGCGACCTTTTCCCGGATCGAACTGCGCGCCCCATAGATCGAACAATCGGCTGAAAGCCACGGCCGTGGTCGTGTTCTGCGCTTGTGTGTTCAGCAGTTCAGCGATGTCGATGGGCGTGCGACGCGGCGGTAATGTTTCCACTGCAACGGGCGTTGCTGTGACTAGCGGCTCGGCCGCTTGCGGCTGTGGTGCCGGTTGCACCGCGGCGGGCGCTTTGGCGAGGGCCTCTTCAGGCGCTCGCTCGGCTGCGAACAACAGCCACAGCCCGAAACCGAGCACGCCCACACCGATCGCAGCGCCTACAGCGAGTAGCGGTCGTATCCACGCCGGCGCGATTGGACGGCCATAGACCTCGCCGGCTGCGGCGCGCACGAGTGCAGGACCGATGCGAGTCAATTCTTGCGTGTAACCGCCAAGCAGGGCGCGATCGCAAATGACATTGATGATGCGAGGAATGCCGCCGCTCAGCCGGTGAATCTCGCGCAGGGCGCTCGGCGTGAAGACCTCGAAGCTCGCACCCGCGACTTTCAATCGGTGGCGGACGTAGGCGGCCGATTCGACGGCAGTGAGCGGATTCAAGTGATAGCGGCCCGTGATCCGCTGCGCGAGCTGACGCAGTTCGTTGCGCCCGAGCACCTCACGCAGTTCGGGCTGGCCGATCAGGATGATTTGCAGCAACTTCTGCGACGGCGTTTCGAGATTCGTCAGCAGTCGCACTTGCTCGAGCGTTTCCGTCGAGAGATTCTGTGCCTCATCCACGATGACGACCACGCGTCGGCCCTTCGCGTGCGCCTCCAGCAGCCGACGATTGAGCACGTCGACGAGCTCCTTCGCGCTGTTCACATCGTCATCGCGCACGAAGATACCGAGTTCCTCGCAGATGGTGAGCAGGAACTCCACGGGCTTCAGCTGCGGGTTGAGGATCACCGCGACTTCCGCATGCTTTGGCATGCGTTCGAGCAACGTGCGCACGACGGTCGTCTTGCCCGTGCCCACCTCGCCCGTGAGCTGAATGAACCCACCGGCTTCGTTGATGCCGTACAGCAGATGCGCCAACGCCTCGGCGTGCCGCTCGCTCATGAAGAGGTAGCGCGGGTCCGGCGTAATGGCGAACGGCTTTTCGGTCAGGCCGAAGAAGGCGGTGTACATGGCGTAGATGTCGAACGTGATCGGCGGGCATGATGCCGCCACGCGATGAATGTCGCTACCCAGGCGGGCTACGGGCTACGGGCTACGGGCTACAGGCTACGGCCAGAGTGAGAACGCCTCTTCCCCCTTCTGGCCGTAGCCCGTAGCCCGTCGCATCCCTACTGCTTCGGTGGCCCTTTCATCTCCCGCTCCCTCCCCAGCTCCGTCCCGCGTGTCACGGCTGCGTTGCCGTACTTGCTGCGGATGAGGTCGAGCGCGGCATCCAGGCGAGCGTTGTCGGAAGCCGCCGGTGCGTCGAACAGATCCAGCTGTGGCGCGGTATGCAGCGCACCGGCGCCTACGCCCAGCAGGCGAATGCGGATGCCTGGGTGGTCTCGCAAGAAACGCATCAGCACCTCGTCCGCCAGTTGCGCGATCACAGCCGTGTCATGTGTTGCCGGACGGATCTGACACTGGCGCGTGAAGGTGCGGAAATCCGCGCGGCGGATCTTCAAGGTGAGGCGGCCGCTCACCAGCTCGCGCTTGCGCAAACGCGCTGCGGTGCGGTCCGCGAGCGAGGCGAGCTCCGCTCGCAGTCGCGCTGGAGCAGCTATGTCGGTGTCGAACGTCTCCTCGGAGCTGATCTGCTTTTCATCTGCATCGGGAATGACCGGCCGATCGTCGATGCCTGCGGCGCGTGCGCGCATGTGTGCCGCAAATCGGCCGAGCACCGGCCGCAGCACGCTGTCGGAGGCGAGGCGCAGATCGCGCAACGTGCGGATACCGATGCGTTCGAGCTGCGCGCCGGTCTTATTACCGATACCGAACAGTCGCTTCGCCGGCAGCGGATCGAGTAGCGACTCGATCTCGTCAGGTCGAACTACGACCAGTCCGTCGGGCTTGCGCAAATCAGAGGCGATCTTCGCGACGAGTTTGTTCGGTGCGACGCCGACCGACGCCGTCAGGCACAGCTCGTTCGAGATGCGCTGCTTGATCGTATGTGCAATCGCCGCGCCATCGCCGAACACAGTGCGACTTGCGGTGACATCGAGAAACGCCTCATCGAGCGATAATCCTTGCACCAGCGGTGTATAGCTGCGGAAGATCGCGAACACTTGAGCCGAGATCGCCTGGTACAGCGCGAAGCGAGGCGGCAAACAGACCGCGTGTGGACAACGCTGCAGTGCCTCTCGCATCGGCATCGCCGAGTGCACACCGAAGCGGCGCACCTCATAGCTCGCGGCGGCAACCACGCCGCGATTGCCGGTCCCACCCACGATAACAGGCTTCCCGCGCAGTGAAGGATTATCGCGCTGTTCGACGGACGCGTAGAACGCGTCCATGTCGACGTGGAGGATGGTGCGGGACATCGGCGCTCCGCAGTCTGCTAGCTAGCT
>CBJNAT010000354.1:0-4312 GCA_966434585.1 uncultured Gammaproteobacteria bacterium
CCAGCTCGAGGGGCATCTTGCGCGCCTCGATCTCGCCGACGATGTGGTGCAGGTAGCGTTCGCCGCGACGGAAGGTGCGGTCGAGGTAATCAGGGTGGCTCGCGAACCATTTCAGCTCGCGATCGATGGAAACGTGATCGACGTCTTCGAGCGTGAATCCACTCCGGATGCGCTCGAAGAGATCATCCGGCTGCGCAGCGGCAGCGGCCTCGTTCGCCAGCGTGACTGCCCTTTGGGCGTCCTCCGCATCGAGCTTCTCGATGGCGGCCTCCACCGCCGCCGGCGTTCCCGCGAGATTGCCCTCGGCGTCAAGCGGCGTGGATTCATCGACCTGCGACAGCTCGGCCGGGAGCTCGATGCGGGGGCTGGAGGAGCAACCCGCAAGCACTGCCATGCACAACGCGATGAGAACGAGCGCAGCGTTCGGCATGGACGGCTTGCGTATCACTGTCTCTCCCTCCGATCGCGCTGCGCTGGCGCGAGGTGCGCCGACTGATGCCAGGGTACATTCATGATGGTGCGCTGGCTCAATTTCTGAACCCATCCTTCCACTTGCGCACGACCGCGAAGACTTCAGGTTCACTAGGTAACTCACGGCCCGCCTGGTGTTCCGCGGCCTGCTTCACAGTCTTTTCCTGACATCTCAGGAACGGGTTGATTTTGAGTTCCTGCCGCATGATCGAGGGCACTGTTGCCTCATCGTTGCGTCGCTGGCGCTCGCAGAGATCCAGGTAGGAGGCGACATCCTCATTCTCCGGCTCAACGGCTCGAGCGAACCGTAAGTTGCTCAACGTGTATTCGTGCGCGCAGTACACGCGCGTGTCCGGGGGCAAACTTTTCAATTTCCGCAGCGAGGCATGCATCTGGTCCGCAGTGCCTTCGAACAGACGCCCACAGCCGCCGCTGAAGAGCGTGTCGCCACAGAAGACTGCCCCGTGTCCCACATAGGCTATGTGTCCAGACGTATGACCCGGCACGGACCATACGTCGAACGCGAGCCCCAGGTCCGGGTGCTCCACCCGATCGCCTTCGTCGAGACGCTGCGTCGTGGTTGCAATGCGCTCGTGTGCCGGCCCATAGACCGGGCCTGTATTTCTTGCGAGCAGCGCCGGAATTCCGCCCACATGATCGGCGTGATGATGTGTGGCAAGAATGCCCGCGAGTTGCAGCCCTCGCGCCTCGAGCAGTTCCTCCACGGGCGCAGCATCGCCCGGGTCGACGACGAACACGCGCTGCGGATCGCGTGGGGCATGGATCAGCCAGATGTAATTGTCGCTGAACGCCTTGACGGCGGTGACTGCCAGCTGTGGTTCCATGCCTCACCAAGTCAGTGATTGCGCTGGCGGTATTTAGCAGCCATGACCTCCACGGGCAAGCCTGCAGACAAACGGCTATCCTCTGGTCCATCGAAGCTTCGTGGGCGAGAACGTCATGAGCGATCAGCTGCAGCAGTGGTTGCGCTCGCCTTTGGGCCAGCGAGTCTTTGCGCTCGAGAACAAGCTGGTCTCCGAAGCGCTCGCGCAGGTATTCGGTTGGCAGTTGTTGCAGATCGGACTCTGGGGCGATGACGATGCGTTGATCAGCGAGGCGCGCACGCAACGCTCGCACGTGCTCGCATGGCATGGCCAACGCGCGAACGGGCGCTCGCTCGTACGTTCACGCCCCGACGCGCTCGCCATCGCATCGGATTCCATCGACGCCGTGCTATTGCCGCACACACTCGAGTACGAACCCGAGCCGCACGAGATCTTGCGTGAAGTCGAGCGGATCATGCCGGGCGAGGGCCATCTCATCATCCTGGGGTTCCGCCCGTTTTCGACCTGGGGCATGCGCCATCTGTTTGCCGGAAGGGGCTTTCCTCCCGGGGTCGAGCGGCTCATCGGCGAGCGGCGCATGCGCGATTGGCTGAAGCTCCTGGGCTTTGAGCTCGTCGATGCGCGTCGCTATCTGTTCACGATGCCGTGGGGCGCGCCGGCCGCAAATGCCAACAGCGTGTTCGAGCGCGCGGGCGAGCGGCTCTGGCCGTTGTTCGCGGGTGGCTATCTGCTCAAAGCTCGCAAACGCGTCTACTGCATCACCCCCATTCGGCCGCGCTGGCGTGCACGTCCGAAGGTGGTCGGTGGCCTCATCGAGCCCACGACGCGAGTGCCCGGTGCGCGCCGCCTGGACAATGCCGCATGACCAAAGTGGAGATCTACACAGATGGCGCCTGCCGCGGTAATCCAGGCCCAGGCGGCTGGGGCGCGGTACTCCTGTACGGCGCGCACGAGCGCGAGTTGAGCGGTGCCGAGGCGCTGACCACGAACAATCGCATGGAACTGACCGGTGCGATCGAAGCGCTCAAGGCATTGAAGCGCGGTTGCGAGGTCAGCCTGTACACGGACTCGCAGTACGTGCGCAAAGGCATCACGGAATGGCTGCCGCAATGGAAGCGCCGCGACTGGCGCACGGCTGACAACAAGCCCGTGAAGAACGTGGATTTGTGGCAGGCGCTGGAAGCGGAAATCGAACGCCATCGCATCGAGTGGCACTGGGTCAAGGGGCATGCGGGCGTGCCTGGCAACGAGCGAGCGGATGAGCTCGCTAACCGCGCGATCGATGCGATGCTGCAGCTCGCCGTGGGTTGAGCGCGAGCGTGCACAACGTGCTGCGTTGAGTGTTAGTCTCGCGTCCGCCGCAACGCGAGTGCCGATCACCCGTGGATTTCATCGATCTCAAAACTCAATACCAACAATTGCGTGCGTCGATGAACGCGCGCATCCAGGCTGTTCTCGATCATGGCCAGTACGTGCTCGGCCCCGAAGTGGCTGAGCTCGAGCGTCAGCTCGCCGAATACGTCGGCGTGCGCCATTGCGTGAGCGCGTCGAGCGGCACCGATACGCTGCTGATCGCACTGATGGCGCTCGACGTGAAGCCCGGCGATGAGGTGATCACCTCTCCGTTCACGTTCATCGCCACGGGCGAAATGATCGCGCTGGCCGGTGCGAAACCCGTGTTCGTCGACATCGAGCCGGACACGTACAACATCGATCCCGCGAACATTGCAGCGGCGATCACACCACGCACCCGCGCCATCATGCCGGTGTCTCTGTACGGCCAGTGCGCGGACTTCGATGCGATCAACGCGATCGCGGCGAAACACAAGTTGCCGGTCATCGAAGACGCCGCGCAAAGCTTCGGGGCTCGTTACAAGGGGCGTTTGTCGTGCGCTATCTCTGAGATCGGTTCGACCTCGTTCTTTCCGTCGAAGCCGCTGGGCGCATACGGCGACGGCGGTGCGTTGTTCACCAACGATGACGCGCTGGCAAAACTGTTTCGCGAGATCCGCGTCCACGGGCAGGATCGGCGCTATCACCATCCGCGGCTCGGCATCAATGGCCGGCTCGATACGCTGCAGGCCGCGGTGCTGCTGGCAAAGATGGCAGTGTTCCCGGACGAAGTCACAACTCGCGAGCGCATCGGTGCGCGCTATACCCAGATGATCGACGCGGCCTTTGCGGGTGCGCCGACCGAGTTGCGCGTGCGCACACCGAAGCTGGCGAGTGGTTGCACGAGCGTGTATGCGCAATACACGGTCGAAGTGCCGAAGCGCGATCAGGTGGAGCAACGCATGAAGGCCGCCGGCATTCCAACCGCGGTTCACTATCCGGTACCTTTGCACCTGCAGCCAGTATTCGCGGCGCTGGGTCAGGGGCCGGGGAGTTTTCCGGTAGCGGAGGCAGCGGCGGCTCGGGTGATGAGCTTGCCGATGCATCCGTATCTGACCGAAGCACAACAGGAACGCGTAGTCGCTGCGTTGAAGCAAGCAGTGTTGGCGTGAGAAGAACAGGGGAGAGCGCATGACGCGGCAGGTCATCCTGGACACCGAAACCACGGGTCTGGAGCCGGAACAAGGTCACCGCATCATCGAAGTCGGTTGTGTCGAGCTCGTGAACCGTCGCAAGACGGGTCGCACGTTCCATCGATATCTGCGCCCGGATCGCGAAGTCGATTTCGGCGCACTGCAGGTGCACGGCATCACGAACGAGTTCCTGGCCGAACAGCCGCGCTTTGCGGAAATCGTGGACGAGCTGCTGGCTTTCGTAGCGGGCGCCGAGCTGATCATTCACAACGCCGAGTTCGACTTGGCATTCATGGACGCTGAGTTGAAACGGCTGCCGGGGCCTCCACGGCGCATGCGCAATGTATGCGGAGTACTGGATACGCTGCCGCTTGCACGTCAGTTACATCCAGGCCAGCGCAACAGCCTGGACGCGCTGTGCAAGCGCTATAGCATCGACAACTCGCGTCGCGAGCTCCACGGCGCGCTGCT
>CBJNAT010000355.1:0-4312 GCA_966434585.1 uncultured Gammaproteobacteria bacterium
CACGGGCACCATCCGTCTGCTTGCGTGTGACGTTCACAAGGTAACCCGTGCGGCCGATCGTATCGCCGACCGTGCCGTGCACCGCGCGGTAATCCCGGCTGCCGCCTTCCACGTTGAACTCGCCACTAAAATCTTGGGGCGGGCGCGGTGTGATGTAGTTGATGACTCCGCCGACCGTCTGCGGGCCGAAGGCGATCTGTCCCGATCCCTTCAGCACTTCGATGCGGTCGAACCGATCCACCGGCGGGTGGTAGTACGAAGCGTTGTCGCCATAGGGCGCGTAGGTCAGGGGCAGCCCGTCTTCGAGCAACAGCACCTTCGTGGAGCGGGTCGGATTGAGTCCGCGCACACCGATGTTCGGACGCAAGCCGAACCCTTCTTCGTCGCGCGCATAAATGCCCGGCACCTTTCGCATGGCTTCATTCACGGTGAAGACGCGCGACTCGACGAGGGCTTCGTGCTCGACGATGTCGCCCGATCCGGGTGTCTTGTCCAGGTTCACTCGTTGGCCGATGACCAGAATTTCCGCTTCGGGCCGGCTCATTGCGGTTGCGGAAGTTCCTTGTGCGGCAGCGGCCTGTGCGGATGCGACCAGTACGGCGGCTACGGCCGCGCGCAATGCGATAGACACCTTCGTTCTCCCATCAACTCGAGTTGTCAGTCAGAGCGGGTCCGGGCCGGGCGGTCGAGTGGCGGGACTTTAGATTTGCGCGCCGTGTAGTGTCAATGAGAATGATTCGCTTTACGTGCGCACTGCCCGTATGGACGGGTTCCTGACGACGAGCCGGGTTATCAGTGCTGGGTCGCGAAAAGGGGGCTCGTCTCGCCGCGCTGCACCGCCAACTCGAACCGCTCCACTTTTTCGAATTCCCCGAGCGTGGCGCTGAAATCCCAGCGCTCCACGCAGCACGCCGGGGTGCGATCGCAACGAATGACGTTGACAGAGTTCGGAATGCTGCCGCGCACCCGGCGCGACGTGGCCGTACCGGCTTGGACACACCAGCCGCGGCGCGGCAATCCCGAGTACCGCTCGCTCAATGCACGTACATACGGCAGGTGGATATGCCCGCCCACGAACAGATCCGCGCCCGAGGTGAGCCACTGCCGCACCGCCTCTTCCGCACCATGCAGCAAGTTCGCCTCGTCGTTCGGGCGGATGACATGCACCGGCTGATGCGTGACGACGATGCGCACCTGGTGTGCGTGTGCTTGCTTCAATCGCTCACCCACTCTGGCCAATTGTTGGGCGGAGACTTCCCCGTCCTTGTGACGTCTGGGTCGCGTCGTGTTCACGCAGACGATCAGGAGGTCCGGCAGATCCAACACCGGTTCCAGATCGCAATCGAACGCACGCGTGTACCCGCCGTAAGGCGAGAACACACGCGCGAACACGTTGAACAAAGGAATGTCGTGATTGCCGGGCACCGCCAGGATGTGCTTCGCAGGCAGGCCTTGCGCGAACTCTCGAGCGGCCTGCCATTGATGAGCCCGTGCGCGTTGCGTGATGTCGCCCGAGAACAGTGCGACGTCCGGTTGCAGCTTCGCGGCGAGTCGCTGCACTGCTGCGATGACGGGGGCTTGTTCGGTGCCGAAATGCGGATCTGAAATCTGCAGCACGATGCTCATGTGGGAGAGGCGGGTTTGATCAGCATCAGTGGATGAGGCGCGATGGAGAACACGAGCGGTGCGCGCATCCACAAGCGCTCTCCGTCCGTTGCGATGTGAAAGCGGTGGCGACCGTAGAACGAACGCGGCTCGACGGTCATGCGCCTGAACTCGAAGCTGCGCACCTTGTCCGCTTCGCCCAGCCGACCGAGCGCGCCACGTAATGCCAAGCCGAGCAGGTCCATCGAGTCCACCGGCTTGATCAGTATCGCCGCCAGTCGCCAGCGCTCGACCGCATCCGCCTCCGCAACGCCGACGCGCTCGAGCTGCAAGGAGTTGTTGCCGATGAACAGCGAGGGCGTGCGCACGGTTTCGACTTCTTGATCGTGTTCGATGCGGATCGTCAGTTGCTCGCTTTCTCGGAACAGCGTACGCAGGCTCGCCATGATGGCCACGACGCGATGACGTCCGTAACGGCGCGCATACTCCTCGCGATCCTGCAGCATCTGCGGATGCAGACCAAGGCTCGCGTTCACGAGAAAGATGCGCTCGTTCACGGCACCGACTTGCACGGGCGTGATGCGGCCCTCGAGCAGCGTCCGCGCAGCCGCGTCCGGCTCTTCCGGAATGCCGTGCGCTCTGGCGAAGTAGTTGAACGTGCCCTTGGGGATGACGCCGAACGGCCGCCGAGTCGGCAGCACACGCTGGGCGCAGGCATTGATGGTGCCGTCTCCGCCACAAGCAATCACTGCACCGTCGCGTGCGGCGCCTAGTGCGGCCGCGCGATCGGCCACGGCCCCGACCTCACGCGGATGCTGAATGAGCAGAAATTCATGCGCTTGCCCTGCGGCTTCGAGCACGTCGGCAATGCTGCGACGGCAGCTGTCGAAGTCGCGCGACCCCGACCGTGCATTCATAACAATGAAGAGTGGGGTATCGCGCGCGATCGTCGTCGGCAGCACTTGCGGGGTGCGGCTGTCGTCCGCCAGAGTTGGCCTGCCTCGAACCCCGTCGACGTTCGCCATGCGTGCGCCTGTGTTGCTACTCGAGGGTAATGCTGCGCAACGCGTCGAAGTTGCGCGGATATATCAGGCGGGTCGACGCGTTACTTTCCATCGCCTCCCGGAGATCGACATGCGTTCACTGTTGGCCTTCCTCGCCGTGCTGGTGGCATTCACAGCGAATGGTCAGCAGCTTGCTCCCGTGCTCGACTATTGGCAGGTGCCGTGGCCGAATTCGCGCCCGCGCGATCCGGATGTGGATCGCAACGGCATCGTGTGGTTCGTTGGTCAAACGGGCGACTACGTTGCCGCTTTCGATCCCAAGAACGAGCAGTTCCGTAAAATCGATCTCGACAAAGGCACGGGCCCGCACAACCTGATCTTCGGTGAGGACCGCTTCATATGGTACGCGGGCAATCGTGTCGGGAACATCGGCCGGCTCGATCCTGAGCAAGGCGTCGTCGTCCAGAAAATTGCGATGCCAGCGGGCGTCAGAGATCCGCACACGCTGATCGGGGACGGCAAGGGTCACATATGGTTCACCGCGCAAGGCTCGAACATGATCGGCCGGCTCACGCTGGCAGGACACAAAGTGGATGTCTTGCGAGTGCCCACGGCGAACGCGTTGCCTTACGGGATCGTCGTCGATCCCAGCGGCCGACCCTGGGCCAATCTACTCGGCACTCACGAGCTCGCCACGGTCGATCCGAAGACATTCCAACTCGAGCGCATCGCAACCCCACGCAAAGAAGCACGCACACGCCGCATCGGTGCCGCTGCGGATGGTTCGGTGTGGTATGTCGATTACGCGGCCGGTCACTTAGGAAGGTTCGAACTGAAGTCGCGCAAGTTCGAAGAATGGCCGCTGCCGAACGTAGACAAGGCGCATCCGTACGCGATGGCCATCGACGATAGAAATCGCGTGTGGCTCGCCGATAGTGGGCCGCAGCCCAATCGCTTACTCGCGTTCGACATGCAAGCGAAGCGCTTCGTCACCGATGTACCGATCGAGAATGCCAACGGCGCCGTGCGCCACATGAGCTTTCACCCTGCGAGCCGTGCGCTCTGGTTCGGCACGGATACGGATTATCTGGTGAGGGTGAAGGTGCCTTGACTCCTTCTTCTTTCGACGTTGCTCAGGACGAACGATCGCAGGTTGGCCAGACGAAGGAAGTGAGATCCGTTCGGGCTGAGCTTGTCGAAGCCCTGGTGGACGTCCATCACTTCTTCCGAGCCGCAATCTTGCGCCGCGCACTGCGCGGCTTCGGCAGTGGCAGCGCGTCGGCCGTCACGCGCAACACGCCTCGCAGACGTTCAGGATCTTCGAGTTCGTCGATCAACAGGAAGTAGTCCTTCGCCCCGGGATAGGGCGGCGCGAGCTGCACCTGGCCAAGAAACTCGCGCCCCTCTGCCGTCGGCTTGAGAAATAGTTGGTCGTCGCAGACGAACGCGACCACCTTCTCGTCGGCCGTCGTGCGCTCATCGTCCGTCACGACGGCGAAGAACAGGCCGGCCGCGGAAGGCGAGAGCGTGACGTTGACGGTTTGGTTGTAGCTCTGACCGGCGCCAAGGGGGACATCGTGGAACGTCTCGGCGAGCGGAGCCCAGTCGTCCCGACCCGTCACGGCGCCGCGAGGATCTCGCCGTGGAGGACCGCGAACCAGGCGTCGGGCACGGCCGCCCACGCGCGCCAGGCGTCGGCCATC
>CBJNAT010000356.1:0-4307 GCA_966434585.1 uncultured Gammaproteobacteria bacterium
CTGCTCCCACTCGCGCAGCATCTGTTTGATCTCCATACGTTGCATGTTCGGCTGCGAGCCGCAGAGTGAGCACGGGATCAACGGAAATGCACGGCCCCGCGCGTAGCGTTCGATGTCGGCCTCGGCCACATACGCCAGCGGGCGAATCACGATGTGACGATGGTCTTCGGATTTCAGCTTTGGCGGCATCGTCTTCAACTTGCCGCCAAAGAACATGTTGAGGAAGAGCGTCTCCACGATGTCATCGCGATGATGGCCGAGCGCGATCTTCGTAATACCATTCTCGCGCGCGTACCGATACAGCGCGCCGCGGCGCAGGCGCGAGCACAGTCCGCACATCGTTTTGCCTTCCGGAATCACGCGCTTCACGACGCGATAGGTGTCCTGCTCGATGACGTGGAACGGCACACCCAGGGAGCGCAAATACTCGGGCAGCACATGTGCCGGGAAGCCCGGCTGCTTCTGGTCCAGATTCACGGCGATCAGCTCGAACGACACCGGCGCGCTTCGCTGCAGCGACAACAGGATGTCGAGCATCGTGTACGAGTCCTTGCCGCCGGACAGACATACCATCACACGGTCGCCGGCTTCGATCATTCCGTAATCGTCGATGGCTTTGCCGACCAGACCACGCAGTCGCGCCTGTAGCTTTTTGAAGTTGTTCGACGGCTCAGTGGCCGCACGCTCGAGTGTTTCGGACGACACGCTCATCAGGACTCCAGGTACTTGGCTTCGACGTAGCGCAACCACGCGGCGGCGGTGAGCGGCTTGTCCGTCGCCTGTTTGATGAGCTCAGGGGTGCTCAACGAAGCAGCCAAACCATGCACGTTCTGCCGCAGCCAGGCAAACAATCCCTCGAAACGTCCGGCGGCAATCTGATCGTCGAGCTCCGGCAGCTCCGCTCGCATCGTCTCGTACAGCTGTGCCGCAATGACGGCGCCAAGCGCGTACGAAGGGAAATAACCAAACGAGCCCACTGCCCAGTGCACGTCCTGCAAACAACCTTCCGCATCGTTGCCGGGCTTCACACCGAGTCGTGCATCCATCTGCGCATTCCAGGCCTCCGGCAAGTCTTTCACGCGCAGCTCGCCCGCCAGCATCTCCTTCTCGAGCTCGTAACGCAGCATCACATGCAATGGATACGTGAGCTCATCCGCATCGACGCGAATGAGGCCGCGGCGCACGCGAATGAGGTGACGATACAGATTCTCGGCTTCCCATTCCGGGCCCGTGGCGCCGAAAGCCTTCTGGAGCAATGGCTGCAGATAACGCACGAACGGTCGGTTGCGGCAGATCAACATCTCGAGCAGCAACGACTGACTTTCCTGCATGGCCATGCCGCGGTCGCGTCCGACCGGTTGACCGCGCCAGGCCTCCGGCAGTCCGAGGTCATACATTGCGTGGCCAGTTTCATGCAGAACGCCCATCAAGCCGCTCAACGGGTCGGTCGGGATGAACTTGGTCGTGATGCGTATGTCCCCGGGCACACCGCCGGTGAATGGATGTTCGCTCTCGTCGAGGCGTCCGCGATCGAACGGAAAACCCAGCGTGCGCATCAGATCGAGTGAGAGTTGGCGCTGCTTGCTCGGCGAGAAGCGGCCGGTGATCTCGAGCGGCTGACGCGCCGACTGCAAGTCGATGACCTCGTGGATGAGTCCGGGCAAACGCCGCCCCAGTGTCGTGAAGATCGTGTCGATCTCCGCTGACGTGAGGCCCGGACTGAACTCGTCCACGAGCGCGTCGTACGCATCGAGGTTGAGCGCCTTGCCAAGAATGCGGCCTTTGTCGCGCACGAGACTCGCGACTTCCTCGAGGTGCGGAGCGAACAGTTTGAAGTCGCTCTTCTCTTTTGCCTCGAGCCACTTCACTTCCGCGCGTGCGGTCGCCTTGGCCATGCGCGAGATGAGGTTCTGCGGCAGAGCGATTGCATGCTCGCGTTCACGCCGCATCTCGCGCAGGTTCGCGATTTGCCAGTCCTCGAGACCTTGCGAGTTCGCGTCCGCACGCTCGAGCAAGCGCGCAACCCGCGGCGAGGTGAGGATCGAGTGCGCCTCCATCTCGAGGGCTGCCAGTTGCTCGCCACGCAGATCCGCACTGCCGCGCGGCATCATCACTGCCGCATCCCAGCGGAGGATGCCAGCGGCACCTTGGAACGCGTACAGGCGCTTGAACTCTTGTTCGAGTTGTTGATAGGGCGTCAGAGCCATGATGGGCAAACGGGACGGCCGCGCGACGGCCGGGGCTTACGATTCTAGGCGAATGGGGCGTAAGGCATGAGGCGTGAGGCGCGAGAAACAGCCCCTCAAGCCTCAAGCCTCACGCCTCACGCCTTTTAGATCAATCACTTAAGGCACCACCGGACGCACCCGATCCCGCTGTGGCCGACCCGCTCCGCAGCTTCTCGACGAGCCGGCTGACGTACTCAGGTGAGCGGGTATTGCGGGCCAGCAGTGAGTAGACGACGGGCACGACATACAGCGTGAGAAACATCGAGAACGTCACGCCGAAGACCACCACAGAGCCGATCGCGCTTCGGCTCTCTGCACCCGCTCCAGTTGCCAGCATGAGCGGAACGGCCCCGAACACCGTACATAGGCTCGTCATCAAAACAGGCCGTAGGCGGATGGCGGACGCCTCGATGACCGATTCGACAAACTCGACACCGCGGTCGCGCAACTGATTGGCGAACTCGACGATGAGGATGCCGTTCTTGGCCGCAAGCCCGATGAGCATGATCGCGCCGATCTGACTGAAGACGTTGATGCTGCCGTCCTGTACCCAAAGCCCGATGAGCGCACCGGTGACCGCCAAGGGCACGGTGGTCATGATCACGAGCGGATGGCGGAAACTTTCGAACTGCGCCGCCAGTACGAGGAACACGATGATGAGCGCCAGGGCGAAGGTCACGTAGAGCGCGCCGCCCGATTTGCGGAACTCTCGCGACTCGCCGTCGTAATCGATGCGAGCCTCGGGCGGCAGCTCGGTGCGCACGATGTTCTCCAGATAATCGAGCGCTTCGCCCAGCGAATAACCGGCTGCGAGCCCCGCTGTGATCGTGATGGCACGCTGCCGGTTGAAGCGTCTGAACTCCGTTGCACCCGCAATCTCGGTGAGACGCACGAGATTCGACAACGGGATCAACGTGCCCGTCGTGGTCGAGCGCACGTAGATGTTCTCGAGATCGCTTGGACTCGCGCGGTCCGACTCGCGTGCCTGCAGCACGACGTTGTACTCCTCACCGCGATCCTGATACGTGGTGACGATGCGCGAGCCCATCATGGTCTCGAGGGTGCGGCCTACGCTCTCCAGCGAAACGCCCAGATCGGCTGCGCGGCTGCGATCGACGGCTACCTGCATCTGGGGCTTGCGCTCGTAGAAATCGGAATCGAGATTCACCAGCCGAGGATTCTCTGCCGCGCGCGTGAGGACGATGTCGCGCCACTTGAGCAGCTCCTCATAACTGGGACCGCCAAGGACCAGGCGCACGGGCGTGCCGATGCCGCGTACGCCGAGGCTGCCGGGCTGCGTGACCACGACACGCACTCCAGGCAATCCCGAGAGCCGCGTGCGCAAGCGATCGATGATCTGCTGCGCGGACTCCTTGCGCGTGTCGAAAGGATGCAACGGCAACATCACTCGACCGATGTTGACATCGCCACCGCCGCCGAACGTGCCACTACGCGTAAGCGTGCGCAGCACGTTGCCCGCTTTCATTTCCTCGCGCGCGATCGTCTCGACCTGCCGCAGATAGCGATCGATATACGCAAGGCTCGCGCCCTCCGGCGCCGTCACGATGATCTGAATGATCATGCGATCCTCGGGGGGTGCGTATTCCGAAGGAAGCACTTTGTAGAGCACGACACCGACGACGAGCGAGACCGCGGCCAACCCGAGCGCGATCCACTGGGTGCGCATCACGAAACGGAGCGAGCGCTCATACCAGCCAGACAGCCAGTGGAAGAATCGCTCGACGACCCGCGTGACACGCCCGCGCACGATGCCGCGACCGAAGAACTTGGATGTCAGCATCGGCACGAGCGTCAGCGACAGCAGTGCCGAGAACGCCACCGCCGCGGCGATCGTGATGCCGAACTCGCCGAACAGCCGTCCGAGGTTCCCCGGCAGATAGGAAATCGGCAGGAACACCGCTATCAACACGAGCGTGGTGGCGAGCACGGCAAAGCCGATCTCGCGGCTGCCGTCGATGGAGGCCAGGAGCGCCGGCTCGCCCATCTCGATGCGTCTGACGATGTTCTCCAAAACCACGATCGCATCATCCACGACCAGTCCGATCGCGAGCACCGCAC
>CBJNAT010000357.1:0-4295 GCA_966434585.1 uncultured Gammaproteobacteria bacterium
CGGCGGCGAAGGGCAGGTTGTTCGCGACGCCGACGTTCGTGTAGACGACGTTCCCGATGAAGCTCGTGTTCCCGACCACCTGAGGCGTGATGTAGTCGCCGAGGGTGAGCGAGAACGTGAAGATCGAGCCGGCGGCGAGCCCCGGCAACGCAAGGGGCAACGTCACCGTCCTGAACACCTGGCCTGGCTTTGCGCCCAGATCCGCGGCCGCTTGAATCAACGAACGTGGCACTCGCTCCAACGCGGCGGCGAGCGGCAGGATCATGTACGGCAGCCACATGTAGACGAACACGATGAACATGCCGATGTACGACGAGGCCAGGGATGGGCCGCCAATGCCCGGTGTCTCGAGCACAGCATCGAGTCCGCCTTCCAGACCAGCGGCTTCGACGAACCAGCTCAGGATGCCCTGCTTCGCGAGGATGAGGCGCCACGCATACACCTTGACCAGATAGCTGGTCCACATCGGCAACATGACGCCCACGTAGAAGAGAGCTTTGGCGCGTGAGGACGCATAACGCGCCATGTAATTCGCTATCGGAAAGGCGATGAGCGCTGCAGCGATCGTCACGCTCACCGCCATCAGCAGCGTGCGGCGGATGATGTCGATGTTCGCGGGCTGAGTGACGACCTGCTCGTACGTGGCAAGTGTCGGCTCGTAGACGATCTTCGCGGTGAAGTCGTCGATCGCATAAAAGCTCTGCATCAATAACGTGAACAGTGATCCCAGATAGACGGTGCCGAACCAGAGCAGCGGTGGCGTAAGGAGTAGGAACAAATAGAGCGTGGGGCGACGATACAGCAGCGTGGCGGTGCGACGCGTCCACGGTCCGTGCCACGCAAGCACCGCGCTCATGCGGGCAGCTCGACCAGGTCCGCGCGCGACCACTGGGCCAGCACGCGATCGTTGATGTCGAAGGTCGCATCTGTGATGTCCGCCGTGCTGGCGAATAGCATCTCGCCCGTGTCTAGCCGCACCTGACACCGTACGGTCGCGCCGTGGAATTGTGTATCGACGATGCTGCCCGTGGCGCCGACGACATTGCCGGGAAGCGCAGCGCCCGCCGCATGAGTCACACGAACGCGTTCGGGTCGCAGTGCGTACCGCGCCTGCCTGCCGAGAAGGCGCTGGGCGAGCGGCGGTTCGATCACGTTCGCTCCACCCACGAACTTCGCCACGAACGCGGTTGCGGGCTTTGAATACAGTTCACGCGGGGTCGCGAGCTGTTCGACGCGTCCTTCGTTGAACACAGCCACGCGATCCGCCATCGACAGCGCCTCGCCCTGATCGTGAGTGACGAAGACGAACGTAATACCGAGCTGTCGTTGCAGCGACTTCAACTCGATCTGCATGGCTTCGCGCAGCTTCAGATCGAGTGCGCTCAGCGGTTCATCGAGCAGCAACACCTTCGGCTGATTGATCAACGCGCGTGCGAGCGCGACCCGCTGTCGTTGGCCGCCGGACAGTTGCGTCGGCGTGCGCTCACCGTACTCCGCGAGATGGACCATCTCGAGCATCTGCCGTGCGCGCGAGCGTTGTTCCTCTCGCGACAGCTTGCCGCGCATGCGGGGTCCGTACGCCACGTTCTCGAGCACATTCAAATGCGGGAAGAGCGCGTAGTCCTGAAAAACCGTGTTGACGTCGCGGTCGTAGGGCGGCTGCTCGGTGACATCGATGCCCTGCAAGCACACGGTGCCTTCATCCGGCGTTTCGAAACCGGCGATGAGGCGCAGGCAGGTAGTCTTTCCGGAACCGGACGGCCCCAACATCGCGAAGAACTCGCCGCTGCGAATCGTCAGATCAACTTGGTCGACCGCACGCAGCGAGCCGTAGATGCGCGACACACGTTTGAATTCGATGGCAGGCGTCATGGGTTATTGGGTCACCGGCTTGCTGGCTACTGGTCTGCTGGCCAGTAGCCAGGCAGCCAGCAGCCGATAGCCCAACAGACATCGCATCGCTCACGGCCCGATGTGGCACTACCTTCCGCCCATGACCGCGACGTAGTCGGTCGACCAGCGACTGTATGGCACGCATTGGTCGTTCTGGCTTGCACACTTCGCTTCCGGCGTGCGCCAGAAGTGAATTTTGTCGAAGTTCTCAATGCCGTTGGTCTTGCAGCCATCGGCGCCGAGCAACTCATTGCCCTGGCAGGCCGCGGGATTGACCGGCACCGAGCCGAACCACGCGGCGACATCGCCTTGCACCTTCGGACTGATCGACCATTCCATCCACTTGTAGGCGCAGTTAGGGTGCCTCGCTTGCGCATGCATCATCGTGGTATCAGCCCACCCGGTTGCACCTTCGCTCGGTACGGTGCTGGCGATCGGCTGTTTGTTCGCGACGAGCGTGTTGACTTGGAATGGCCATGAGCTCGAGGCGATGACGCCTTCGTTCGTGAAGTCCTGCACCTGTACGTTTGCATCGTGCCAGTAACGCTGCACGAGCGGATGCTGGGTACGCAGCAGATCGAGTGCGGCTTTGTACTGCGACTCGTTGAGCTCGTACGGATCTTTGATGCCGAGGCCCGGCTGCTTGGCCATGAGATACAGCGCGGCATCGGCGATGTAGATCGGCCCGTCATACGCCTGCACCCGACCCTTGTTCGGCTTGCCATCAGGGAATTTCTGCGGCTCGAAGATCACGCCCCATGACGTCGGTGCCGTCTTGAAGACCTTGGTGTTGTACATGAGCACATTCGGGCCCCACTGATAGGGCACGCCATAGTGCTTGCCATCGACGAAATGCCACGACGCTTCTTTCAGCCGCGCATCGAGCGTGTCGTACGAGGGCACCTTGCTGACGTCGATCGGCTGCACCGTGCCGCCGCGAATCAGACGGAGCGAGGCATCGCCGGATGCAGTCACCAGGTCGTAGCCGCCTTGGGTCATCAATGAAACCATCTCGTCGGAGGTGCCCGCCGTCTTCACGTTGACCTTGCAGCCGGAATCGGCTTCGAATTTCGTCACCCAGTCGTAGCTCTTGTCCGTTTCGCCGCGCTCGATGTACCCAGGCCATGCAACGATGTCGACCTGGCCCTCGAGGGCAGTGGCAGCAGGCGTCGGGGCGGCGGGGTCGGATACGGGTGGCGGCGCTTCCTTCTTGCCGCATGCGGCGACGGCAATCGCACATGCGGTGAGCACTAAAAGACGAGAAGACGCGTTCGAATGAGTACGCATGAATGACTCCCGTTGGTCTTGCTCTTCGAATCTCGACATCGCGAGTTGGGGTGGCGCATGGCCCGCGCGAGTGGAGTGTGCGCCGCCGCGTGGTTGGAAGTGAATTGCGGTGATTCGCGGTGGAGCGGCCCCACCCACGCCGGGGGTGTCATCCTCGGATGCTATGATCCGCCGCCATGGACAAGGACTTAGGCAAACTGCGACGGCGCCCGTTTTTCTTTCCGCTCATCTTTCCACTGCTTGTATTCCTCGGCGTGCTGGCAGTGGCGGTGTGGCTTTTCGATGCCCGGGCAAGCACCGTCGTGGTGATCGTTCGGCACGCCGAAGTGGAGAGCGGAACCGATGCGGACCCGGCATTGAGCGTCGACGGCCGTGAGCGTGCTGCCCGGCTGGCGCGCATGTTGTCGCAGGCGCAGCCGGTCCGCGGGATAGATGCGATCTTCGCCTCGGAGCTGCGGCGAACACAGCAGACAGTGATCCCGTTGTCAGAGACTCTCGCGTTGCCCGTCAACGTAGTGCCCTCGGCCGGCTGGTCTGAGCTACCGAAGCGAGTCTTGCGCGAGCATCGCGGCGAATACGTCCTGGTAGCCGGCAACACGAATACGATCCCTGCGCTGATCGAGTCGTTGACCGGCCAGCGCGTGACGCTCCGACAGGATGAATACGATGCGATGTTCATCGTGTTCGCACCGCAAGTGTCCAAGCGCAAGGTCGTGCGGCTGCGGTATTGAGCGATGACGGTGGCGCAGTCCATGATCAGGGTAACGACGCCGGGACGCGGCCTCGTCTCGCTGACCGGACGAGTTCAAGCCGCGCTCACGGACAGCGGCGTGAAAACCGGGCTCTGCCACCTCTTTCTGCGACATACGAGCGCGGCATTGATACTTTCCGAAAACGCGGATCCGGCTGTGGGTCGGGACCTGGAGCGATGGATGGCCCGGGCCGTGGTCGATGGCGACGCCTCGTTCGAGCACGACGAGGAAGGTCCGGACGACATGCCCGCCCATATCCGCACCATCGTGGCCGGTGCCCCGCTGTCAATTCCTGTCGACAACGGCGAATTGCTGCTCGGCACGTGGCAGGGGGGGTAATTGTGGGAACACCGCCATCGTGGC
>CBJNAT010000358.1:0-4294 GCA_966434585.1 uncultured Gammaproteobacteria bacterium
GGATCACCTACCAAAGCGGCCTTCACCTTGGCGGTGATGGTGCTGTCGTCGACGACGCGGCCCGCGTTTTCGGCTGCGGCCTCGACGGGGCCTTCGTCACGGTTTGGATTGGAGCTGCAAGCGACCGCACCTGCGGCGCAGACGATTGCGAGCGCCAGTGCGGCAGTGTTCTTGAACATGGGTGACTTCTCCGGTTTGAAAACGAATGAGCTGAGTGACTGGGGACTGGTGACTAGTGACTAGGAAGATTCTTTCCAGTCGCCGATCACTGATCACCAGTCACCCATTTCTAGCCAGCGTTGTTGCGCAGCTGTTCAGCCTGCTGCTTCGCACGATCGAGCTGTGCGTCCGCGTCCTTCTTGCACGCATCCCGCGCATCTCCCTGCATCGTTTCGCACTTCTCCGTGGCGACCTTGTGGTTCGCTTCGGCCTGCGCCATAGCGACCCTGTATTCGCCTTCTGCCTGCTCCTCGCTGGTGTTCCGAGCTGCATCGGCCGCATCGTCGGCGCTATCCGCGGTCATTGCGTCCTCGCGCGCATCCGCGACATTCTCCTGGGCGTCAGCTCGAGCATCGGCGACCTCTTGCTGTCCTTCCGCTTGCGCCTCACTGACATCACGCTGGGTTTCGGCCGTCGTCTCTGTGCGATTGCAGCCTGTGAGCGCGAGACCGGCGGCGGCGATCATCCACAACATCTTGAGCTTCATGACTCTTTCTCCTGATTGACTGGACTCCACTCGTACGCCGCGCATTCGTGCATGCGACGGAAATTCTTCTTCCCGAGCGCTGCGGCGACTCGGGGCCGAAAACGAACGGCTTTGAAGTAAGGTTCCTGTCCGCGTGCTGAGAGTGTCGCCGCACACCGACGTGCGCAAGGCACGGAAGACGACCACGCGCGCTGTCTGAACTGTCACTGCATATGAGGCGTTACCGACGCACTCGCGCGAGCTATGACCGCACGTTCGAATGTCGTGCGTACATCTGTGCAGGCTGTAAAGCGTGCCGGCCGCGCACTCCTGCCAGGATTCGTTCATGAGTGCAGCCTCTTTGCCGACCACGGATGTGTTTGGCACGAAATCGTCTTCTGCACCGCAGGTGCCGCCCGGGCGCCGCCGGACCGTGCCGTTCGCAGTGGTGGGCGGCATATGCGTATCCATCGCATTGCTCATCCTCAATGCGGCGTGTCTCGCCTGGAACGCGCGCAACACACTGCGATCGAGCGATGCCTACGCGCGCTCATACGAAATCAAGCGTGCGTTGTCGGACTTCCAAGAGGTGGCGATCTCTGCGGAGGCGAGCCAGCGTGGCTATCTCCTGACGGGTCGCACCGAGTATCTCGCGCCCTTTTTCGAAGCTCGCGAGCGCTGGCGACATGAGCTCGCTCAACTGCGATCGCTGATTGAAAAGGATCGCCGCGATCCGCGCTCGGTCGCGACCCTCGAGACGCTCATGCGGGATGCGCTGGCAAAGCTCGAGCGGCAGATTGCCGCGAATGATTCGCCAGGGCAGGCGGGGGCAGTCGATGTGCGCGGCACGCAAAGTGCGAAGGAGACGATGGATGAGCTGCGGCTCATCGTCGATCGCATGCTCGCCGGTGAGGATGGGCGTATCGCCGCGCTCCGTCAGGAGGTGTTTCGGGACATGCTGGTCACCGTGGGCGTTGCGTTCGTAACGACGCTGGTCGCGAGCGCCGTCGTGCTCGGGCTCTATCGGTTGCTACGCCGCTATTTGCTGGCGCGCGAACAGGCCGAGCAGGCACTGCGGTACTCGAACATGCAGCTGAACCACACGGTGGCCGAACGTACGGCAAAGCTCGCAGAGCTGTCGCAGCACCTATTGCGCGTGGCTGAAGAAGAAAAAGCGAAGGTTGCACGCGATCTGCACGATACCTTGGGCAGCAACCTCACAGCGATCAACATTGATCTCAACTGGGTGTTCAAGCGGCTGCCGGAGTCGCCTCCCGAGTTGCGGGAACGATTGCAGCGCACCTTGCAGATACTCACGACCACCGTGGAGTTGAAGCGCAATCTGATCGAGGGTCTGCGCCCGAGTCATCTCGACAGCCTCGGTCTCGGCTTCGCCATGCGAACCCTGTGCGATGAATTCGCAAAGCGCACCGGTGTGCACAGCGATCTCGAGGCGACGGAAGATTTCGAGGACCTGGACTCGACGCTCTCGATCGCCATCTATCGGATCGCGCAAGAGGCGCTGACGAACACGGCGAAGCACGCGCATGCGCGTCATGCGCATCTAAGACTGCGTCGCGAGGGAAACGGCGTGCGGCTCACGATCGAGGACGACGGCCGCGGCATCACGCCTGAAGCGATGGCGAAGCCGAAGTCACACGGTCTCACGGGCATGCGCGAACGCGTGCATCAACTCGGCGGCTGGATGGACATTCACCCCGGCTCTGGCGGGGCGGGTACGGTCATCGAAGCCTTCTTCCCCGTCTCGATGGTCGAGCCTCAGGGGGCTGTCGCTGCGGGCGGTGCAGTGGATGTCGGCGAAGCGACCACATCGCGCGACGTCATGTAAATCGCACAGACATGCGGAAATTTACAGGCGGCTCGTGCGTTGTCCTCCGGCGGGCGAGTGTGCAAGGTCCGCCGTAAGACAGTGGCTGCCTACTGGGAGGTTATCGATGAGTGAGGAGGTTCGAAGCAGCGGGGCCGCGGCGGCGCCTGCTACGCAGACCCTTTCGCGAGTATCGCCGCGCGCGCTCCTTGCCGATGGAGCTGATGGTTCGGGTGCGCTGATCGGTCGCTCAGCGGCCATGCAGCACTTGTTCGACCAAATACGACGTGTGGCCCCGACGAAAGCCAGCGTCCTGATTGTCGGCGAAAGCGGTACAGGCAAAGAGCTCGTCGCCCGCGAACTCCACGACCGCAGTCTGCGAGCGGAGCAGCCTTTCATCGCCGTGAACTGCGGGGCAATTCCCGCCAATCTCATCGAAGCCGAACTGTTCGGTTACGAGCGTGGCAGTTTCACGGGCGCTATTCGCTCGCATGCTGGCTACTTCGAGCGAGCCGCGGGCGGCACGCTGTTTCTCGATGAAATCACGGAGATGCCACTGGAGATGCAGGTGAAGCTCCTGCGAGTGCTCGAGTCGGGTCGCATGATGCGCGTCGGCGGCGATCGCGAGATTCCAGTGGAATGCCGCGTGATCGCTGCAACCAATCGCGATCCGAATCGCGCCGTGACCGAGGGCCGCATGCGCAGCGATCTGCTGTATCGCATCGCAGTCTTTCCACTTTACATCCCGTTGCTGCGTGAACGGGAAGACGATGCAGAGTTGCTCGCGCGCCATTTCCTCGCGCAATTGAATGTCGAGGAAGGCACGGACAAGCGGTTGTCTGCCGATTCGCTCGTGTGTCTGCGACAGCACAGCTGGCCCGGTAACGTGCGCGAGCTACGCAACGCCGTGCAGCGCGCTTTCATCCTTGCTGATGAGGAATTGCAGCTGCGTCAGGTCGTGAGCAAACCGATGGTCGTCTCGCTCATGAGCGATGCGAGAGCCCTGCGCATTCCAGTGGGCACGGCGCTTGCAGAAGCAGAGCGCTGGATGATCATCGCGACGCTGAAGGAGTGCGGCGGCAACAAAACCCGTGCTGCGGCATTGCTCGGTGTCAGTTTGAAGACGCTATACAACCGCTTGAACGAATACCGTGCGCTCGGTTTGGATCCGGCCGATCTCACGGGCGAAATGCTGGAGGCACCCGCGTGAACACGACGACGACTGGCAATCTGGGAAGCCAATCCCCGCAAGGCACCCAACGCGCAACTACCCGCGTCATGATAGTGGACGACCACGCACTGCTGCGCGCGGGCGTGCGCGAGATGCTTGCGGATGAAAGCGATCTGGAGGTAGTGGCCGAGGCAGGTTCGGCCGAAGAAGCATTGCAATTGTTGCGCGACGGCACACAAGTAGATGTGCTCGTGCTCGATATCTCACTACCGGGACAAAGTGGCGTCGACCTGCTGCGCCAGTTGAAACAGGATCAACCTGAGATTCAGATCCTGGTGCTGAGCATGCATCCCGAAAAGAGCTTTGCCGTGCGCCTGATGCGTGCGGGTGCGAGCGGCTACGTGCCGAAAATGATCGTGCCGGACGAATTGGTACGCGCTGTGCGCGCAGTCGGCTCCGGTAAGAGGTATATCACTCCTACCGTCGCCGAGCTGCTTGCTTCAGAGTTCGCCGCGGAAGCAGAAGGCCCGTTGCACAACCGCTTGTCGGAGCGTGAGCTACAGGTCTTCACGCGGATTGCGCGGGGGATCGCCCCGGCTGCCATGGCTTC
>CBJNAT010000359.1:0-4293 GCA_966434585.1 uncultured Gammaproteobacteria bacterium
CGCGTCACCGTTTTTTCTGCACGAACCAACAAAGGGAGCGCCATGAAATCGCCCACGACCTCATCCCGACTGCCTGCAAGTTTCAGGACGGGGACCACGACCACGGCCAGCCTGGCACTCGGCCTTTCGACCGCCATGCTGTTGCCACTGACGGCGCGCGCGGCCGAACCGCAAGTCGAGATGGGCGTGATGAAAGTCGAGGACAGCGCGATCGACCCCAATCCGAATGCCGAGCCGGGTGTGCCTTACAAGGCGAAGTACTCCGGCGACGAGCGCCACACGCGCCCGATCGCCGAGTTACCGCAAAACATCACTGTCCTGACCAAAGCGATGCTCGACGAGTCGGGACTCACGGATCTACGTGATGTTCTCGATGCGCAACCGGGCATCACACTCGGCACTGGCGAAGGCGGCAACGCCTTCGGCGATCGCTACATCATCCGCGGTCAGGAAGCGCGCAGCGATGTGTTCGTCGATGGCTTGCGCGACCCCGGCTTGACGATTCGCGAGAGCTTCGCGGTCGAGCAGGTGGAAATTTCCAAGGGGCCCAACTCGAGCTTCGCAGGCCGCGGTACCGCGGGTGGCGCGGTCAACGCCATCACGAAAGCCGCTACGCGCGACTACGACTTCTCCAAGGTCTCGACGGCCTTCGGCAGCGATGACCACATGCGGCTCACGGTGGATTCGAACCAAGTGTTCGGCGAGCACCTGGCCGTGCGCGCCAACGCACTCTACGGCGATGAAAACGTCCCGGATCGCGAACCGGCCGAGCGTGAGCGCAAAGGTCTCGCCGCTTCCGCACTCATCACGCCGACGGAGAATCTGGAAGTCATTCTTGACTACTACGGCGTTCGCGCCGATGACAAACCGGATCTCGGCCACTTCCTAAAAGGCACGGTGCCGGATCGCAAGCCAGCGAAGGACGTGCCGGTGTACCTGCAAAACCAGGACTTTTTCGAGTCCGACGTGGATACGGGCACGCTACGCGTTCGGTATCTCTTCAGTCCGAATACACGAGTGACCAACACGACCCGCTACGGCACGACCGACAACGCCTATGTGGTCACGGGCGCGCGAGCTTCCACGACGCATGCCACGAATCCCGGCGGCGTCTACGACACGATCTCGTTGAGCACACACCAGCGCTGGCAGGACATCGAGTACTTCGTGAATCAGACGAACCTGTATCTGGATCGCTCGCTAGGAGGACTGGATCATCAGTTCATCGTGGGCGCCGAATACGCCGATCACTCGGTCCGCAATGGCATTTTCAGCGTCGTCAACTCGAACTCGAACTGCATCGTCGCCAACAATTCGGGCGCGGCCGCGAACGGCTGGTGTGCAACCGATGCGAACGGCAACACTGTCAATGGCCTGCGCACCCTGATGGATCGCCAAATTGCCCGAGGTCCCTGGAGCATCGACTGGAACGTCGACACCATTTCGGCTTACGTCATGGACACGGTGGACCTCACTGACCGCTGGACCGTCTTCGGCGGCATCCGTTGGGACCGCTTCGATTTCGACACCGTCACCCGCAATACGACGACGCTCGTCCAGACGCCGTATGACTACTCCGACGACCTGTTGAACGGACACCTCGGCGTGAGTTACGAAGTGACTTCGAACGGTCGTATCTACCTGAGCTTTGCAACCGCGAGCGACATCAACGGCGGCGAGTCCGACGTCGGTTCGAGTTGCGGCTACGGCGGCGTCTGCGTGGACGTGACGAACGGCGTCGACATCGCAGACAGCAAGCCCGAGAAGTCGCAGCTCTTTGAACTGGGCACCAAGTGGAATCTGTTCGAAGAAAAGCTGCTGGTCACGGCGGCGCTGTTCCAGATCGACAAGTGCGATGTGATGGAAGCTTCGCCCAACAGCACTGGCTACGTGTCGGACGGCTCGCAGAACACGGGCAAGAATCGCGTGCGGGGCGTCGAGTTCGGCATCGTCGGCGCCGTCACGGAGCAGCTCACCGTTCAGGCTGGCGCCACGTTCATGGATGCGGAAGTACGCGGCTCCAACTTGCCAGAGAGCCTCGGCAAGACGGTGAGCAACTTCGCCGACGAAACCGCGTTCGCGCAGATCAAGTACGAGCCGTTCGAGCCGTTCGCTATCGGCATGGGCGTGCGCTATGAGGGCAAGCGTTACGGCGGTCAGCCCGACTCGGCTCCTGCGCTCACCCCGACGGGTGACTATGCGCAACCCGTGCCGTCGTATGTCGTGTACAACGCATTCGCTTCGTACCGTTTCAACAAGAGCCTCGACATGCGCGTGAACGTGGACAACCTCACGGACAAGGACTACTTCCTTGCGACATATCGTTCCGGCTCCTTCCTCTACAAAGGCGATGCGCGTAATTTCAGAGTGACTCTCAACTACGACTTCTGATCGGCTCGCGACCGCGGACCAGGCGCAAGCCTGGTCCGCCTCTCATGAACGACCCGCTCTCACCTTCTGCACCGCTGAACCGCATCCCGCCCGACATTCATCGGGCTCGCGACTACGAGACGGCGGCCCGGCGTTTCATCGCGGCACCGGATTACGAGTACATCGCCGGCGGTAGCAGCGATGATGCAACGCTCGCCGTCAATGCCGCTGCGTTCACGCGATGGTCGATATGGCCGCGCGTGCTTCGAGACGTGACGGCTGGCCACACACGCGTGAGCTTCGCCGGTCTCGAATTCCCACATCCCATTTTCCTGGCGCCGGTGGCACATCAACTGCTCGTTCATCCGGCTGGCGAAATGGAAACCGCGCGCGGTGCAGCGGCGGTCGACAGCTGCATGATTGCAAGCACATTGTCTTCGCGCAGCCTCGAAGAGATCGCGACCGTACCCACTGCACATCGCTGGTTTCAGCTGTACTTCCAACCCTCTCGCGTCCACACACTGGATCTCGTGCGGCGCGCGGAAAGTGCCGGTTTCACGGCTCTCGTGGTCACGGTGGATGCCTCCATTCAGGCACCGAGCGCACGAGCGTTGCACGCAGGCTTCCGTATGCCGGCTCGCTGTAAAGCAACGAACCTGGAGCGCTACGAAGGCACATCGCTGGCAACGGCGAACGAGCACGGCGGTCGCATTCTGCAGGGGCTCATGCGTCAGGCACCCACTTGGCCGGATCTCGACTGGCTGCTTGCCGAAACGCGGTTGCCCGTTTGGATCAAAGGCGTGATGCATTCAGAGGATGCCCGTGCGTTGCGTGATCGAGACGTCGCTGGCGTCGTGATCTCGAACCACGGCGGCCGCACGCTCGATGGCGTGCCTGCCAGCCTATCGGCGCTCCCCAGCGCGCGAGCCGCCGTCGGCGACGATTTCCCGCTGCTGTTCGATGGCGGTATTCGCAGCGGTGCTGATGTCTTCAAAGCCATCGCGCTCGGTGCAAACGCAGTGCTGATCGGCCGCCTGCAGTTGTATGCCTTGAGTGTCGCCGGCGCGCTCGGTGTGGCACACATGATTCGGCTGCTGCGAGAAGAGCTCGAAGCGTGCATGGCCGTCGCAGGCTGCGCCACGTTGAGCGATATTCGTCGCGCACACTTACTGCACCCAGGTTCGGAGCCGCCCGCATGTTGATCGCGATCGAGAAAGTGTTGGATACCGCGGAGATCGCACACTTTCGCGAACAGCTAGCGCGCGCACGATGGCAGGAGGGCTTCGCGAGCGCCGGCACACTCGCGCGGCAAGTGAAGCGCAACCAACAACTCGAGGAAGGCGCAGAACCGGCCGTGAGCTTGGGCAACCTCATTCTTCGTCGGCTCGGTAATCACCCGCGTTTCATTGCTGCTGCCTTACCGGCGCGCATCTACCCGCCACGCTTCAATCGCTATGCGGACGGGGGCACCTATGGTCTTCACGTGGACAGCGCCGTCATGCCCGTACTTGGCACGAATGTGACGGTGCGTAGCGACCTGTCGGCGACGTTGTTTCTATGCGAGCCCGACAGTTACGAAGGCGGCGAGCTCGAAATCGAGACGGCGTTCGGCGTGCAGAGCGTGAAACTCGCAGCGGGTGACTTGGTGCTCTATCCCTCGAGCAGCCTGCACCGGGTGGCGCCCGTGACTCGAGGCGAGCGGCTCGCGGCATTCTTCTGGATTCAGAGCTTGGTCGCTGATGAAGGCGAACGGACGCTGCTGTTCGATCTCGATCAAGCGATTCAAGGAGTAGCGCCGCGAGTACCCCCTGATGATCCACACCTGCTGAAGCTCACCGGCGTGTATCACAACCTGCTCAGGCGCTGGGCGCAGCCCTAACCTTCATACCCGAGCTGGCGCAGCGCGTTTTCGTTGTCCGACCA
>CBJNAT010000360.1:0-4281 GCA_966434585.1 uncultured Gammaproteobacteria bacterium
TTCACGTTCTGATTTAGATACCAGTTCACGCCAACGCCCCAGGCTGTCGCCTTCGAGGCTGCGCTCGCGGGATTGGCGAACGAATTCCCGCCGCCGAGGAAAGCGTCGTTGTCGATGTCGAGCTGGTGATAGCGAGCGACGAGTTCCCATGCGCCCCACGTGCCGCTCTCGAGCGAGAACGTGTTGATGGGTGTGAAGCCCTTGAAGCTTTCTTCTTCACCCGTGAGGAACCACGAGAGCTGCACCTGCCACGCGTCGTGCTTCAGCTCGTCCGAGCGCAGCCCTGCGGTCGGTGTGTTGCGGCTGACCTCCTGCGAGACCTGCACGTACTCGCCCAACAGCCCGAAGCTGCCGAGGTAGTAATAGGCCTGCGGGCTGACACGCAGCCGCTCGCCGTCGGCGAACGTGCCGTTCACGGCGGGCGTCGTACCGGCGGCTGCAGTGGTTGCGCGGTAGCTGAAGAAGGACTGCTGGCCGGGCGTGCGATAGCCGGGCAGCAACGTATTCGTAGCGCTGCCGCTGCTGTCGACGTAGGTCGCTGCGACGCCCAAACCCAGTCCACGCAGCGCGAACGAATCGGAGTTCAGGAAGGGCTGGAAGAAGACCCGTGCTGCCCAGTCCCCTTTGACATCGCTTTCGACATCGGGCGAGGCATTGCCATCACTGCTGCCGCCATCGGTCACGCCGTTGTAGTAACCGACGGAGTAGTTCACGACCCCACCGGCAATGTCGCCGCCTAGGCTCACACCGAGATCACGGTTGGGCACGAGGCTCGTCGGGAAGCCGCGTTCGATGAAGCGGATGTCGTTCGCAGGCTGCAGGCGCTCCAGACCGACGGGCACTTTGAACTTGCCTGCAGTGACCGTGAACCACGGTTTGAAACGTGCCGCGGCAAACACATCGAGAATGATCGTCTTACCGCTGGCGAAATCCGGCGTGAAGCGGAAGTCGTAGATGCCGTTCAATGTGCCTTCGAGGGTCGGCCGCACGCGACGCAGAATCCACGTGTCAGCCGTTTCGGGTGTGACATCGTCGATGAAACGACGGCCATCAAAGTGCAGCGTGCCGCGCAGCTTCACGACGTTGTTATTGTCGGGTGAGCCGAAAGAGAAACCCTTGGGGCCCGCCTTCACGACCGGTGTCGTGGGCGCCGCCGCCTTGGCCGCCTCCTCATTCAGCTCGATCTTGCGCTCGAGCACTCGGAGTTGCTGTTGTTGCGCCTCGAGTTGTTCGCGTAAGCGGCGCAGCTCCTCGGCATCGCTGGACTGCGCGCCTGCCGTCAGTGGCATTCCAAGCGACATGCTCGTGAGTGCAATCGCCACGGCGAACTGGATTTTCGTACCCATAGGCCTCCCCTCTGGTTGTCTGCGACCCGAAACGGACATCGCGTATGAGAGGCATACTACGGAACGGGCGATAACGGATCAGTCGAGGGCTGGTAACAGCGAGGTTCTAAAGCGCTGCCGCTGGTCTGCTAGTCGGCTAGTCAGCTAGCCAGAGATGAGATGTCGACCTCTGGCTAGCCGACTAGCTGACTACCTCCGGCTCCCCTTCCTTGACGCTCTCGTGAGCCGCGGGCAATACTCGCGCCCATGCACTACGCGCCTGTCCAGCTCGCACACCGTTGGTGGTGGCGACCCTCATATAGGAGAGGGCCGCAGGAGCCGTTTCGCGTTAAGTAGACTCAACCCGAATCTGACGAACCTGACCCATCTCCGAGCGATCCGCCGGGATGGGTTTTTTCATCGCCGCTCCCGACGGGTCTGCCGAAGAGGCGCAAGACTCGAGGAGCTCTGAATGCAAGCACCATTCGATATCGCCGCCGACCTCGACACCCCGGTGTCGGCCTATCTCAAGCTAAAGCCATTCCGGCCGCACTTTCTGCTGGAAAGTGTCGAAGGTGGCGAGCGTCTGGCCCGCTACTCCTTCATCGGTTTTGGCGACTGCCTCGAAGTGTGTCTGGACCGGTCAGGGCTGCGCATCGGGTCGGAACGGCGTCCCATCCCGGCTTCGCAGACTGAACTGTTGAACGCGCTGCGAGGCGCGCTGGCGTCAGCGCCGCAACCCGCCCCTCATCTCCCCGGCGTGCCGCTGCTGGGCGGGTTGGTGGGTGTTGGCGGGTATGACCTCGTGCGGTATTTCGAGCGACTGCCGGAACGCGCACGGTCTGCCGAAGACACGCCGGACGCACACTATGTCGCGCCGCGTTCCCTCCTGGTGTTCGATCACCTGACGCGAGGTGTTGCGTTATTGCACGCGGGGCCAGAGGCCGAGCGGCTGGCGCTGCGCAAAGAGGTCATCGCCGCGTTGCGCGGACCGATCCCCGTGTCCGGCAAACGCGCACGCTTCTCCCCGCCTCAGGGCAGCTTGAGCGAAGCCCAGTTTCTGCAGGGCGTTGCGCGCACCAAGGAGTACATCGCGGCGGGCGATGTGTATCAGCTCGTGCTCTCGGTGCGCTTCTCGGGCCAGTGCGATCTCGAACCGTTCGAGACTTATCGTGCTCTGCGCCTGCTGAATCCCTCTCCCTACATGTACTACTGCGAGCTCGGCGACCACGTGGTTGCGGGCTCATCGCCTGAGGCACTGGTAAAGCTTGCGCACGGTCGAGCGCAGACGCGCCCGATTGCCGGAACCCGCCCTCGCGGCCAGGACGCAGATGAGGACCAGCGTCTGGAGGCGGAATTACGTGCCGACCCGAAAGAGAACGCCGAGCACGTGATGCTCGTCGATCTCGCACGCAACGATCTAGGCCGAGTGGCGAAAGCCGGCACCGTCAACGTCCATCCCTATCGCGCCATCGAGCGTTACAGTCACGTGATGCACATCGTGAGCGGCGTGAATGGCGAGATCGCGCCGGGCAAGGACGCCTTCGATCTGTTCGCCGCGGCGTTCCCCGCAGGCACGCTCGTCGGCGCGCCGAAAGTGCGGGCGATGGAGATCATCGATGAGCTCGAACCGGTACGCCGCGGCTTCTACGGCGGCACCGTCGGCTACTTCGGGCACGGCGGCGATATGGATCACGCGATCTGCATTCGCACGCTCGTCTTCAAGGGCGATACCTACAGCTTCCAAGCGGGCGCGGGCATCGTCGCCGATAGCGTGCCGACGGCGGAGTATCAGGAGGTGCTGGCGAAGAGCGCGATCCTGCGCCGCGCGTTGAGCCTCGCGGAGGAAGGTCTATGAGCACCGCACCGCGCTTGCTGCTAATCGATAACTACGACTCCTTCACGTACAACCTAGTGCAAGCCTTCCTGGTGCTCGGCGCCGACGTGCTCGTGCATCGCAACGATCAGATCACGGTCGAGCAAGCGTTCGAGGTGCAGCCCACGCACCTCTGCATCTCGCCGGGGCCGGGTACACCGTATACGGCTGGCGTTTCGATGAAGATGATCGAAGCGTTCGCCGGCAAAGTGCCGGTGTTCGGCGTGTGTCTCGGTCATCAATCGCTCGTCGAAGTGTTCGGCGGCAAAGTCGTGCGCGCACCGCGTCTCATGCACGGCAAGACCTCGCTCGTCCACCATGATCGACAGACGCTTTACGAGGGTATGCCCGAGCCGTTCGAAGCGGGCCGCTATCACTCGCTCATCGCGCAACCCGATTCGCTGCCCGGTGTATTGGAAGTCACATCCCGCACTCAGGAAGGCGAGATCATGGGCGTGCGCCATCGCGAGCTGATGGTCGAAGGCGTGCAGTTCCATCCGGAGAGCGTGCTGACACCGCAAGGGCCAACGCTGATGGGCAACTTCCTCAAGCAGCGTTCGGGCAAGCGGGCGGGGTGATCATCACAATGTTGCGCACCACGCTCGATCGTCTGCTCGACCGCGAGCATCTGTCCGAGTCGGAAGCGTTCGATCTCGTGCATCAACTCACGAGCAGCGAATTGCCCGCGGCCATGGGGGGTGCACTGCTCGCCGCTTTGCGCGCGAAAGGCGTCACGCCCGAGGAACTACGCGGGTTTGCGAGCGGCATGCGCAAGCTCGCGCGTCGTCCGGTGCTGGGCGACGGCTCGCCGCTCGTAGACATGGTCGGCACCGGCGGTGATGCCTCGGGCAGTCTGAATCTCTCCACCGGCTCAGCGCTGCTCGTTGCAGCCATGGGCATTCGCGTTGCCAAACACGGCACGACCTCGATCTCGAGTCGCAGCGGCAGTGCCGATGCAGTGCGTGCGTTGGGCGTGCCGCTGCCGTTGGACGAATATGCCGCGGGAAGCTGCCTTGCAGCGACCAACTTCACCTTCCTCTTTGCGCCGCACTACCACCCGGCGATGAAGGCAATCATGCC
>CBJNAT010000361.1:0-4280 GCA_966434585.1 uncultured Gammaproteobacteria bacterium
GGAAGACGACCGTGGATATGTCATGGCGGTGCTACCCGCGACACGCAAGGTGAACCTTGCCGCACTGCATCGGCGGTTCGAGCGCGACCTCGAGCTTGCGCCCGAGAGTGAGCTCGCCAGGTTGTTCACTGACTGTGAGCCCGGCGCGATACCGCCGCTCGGGGATGCGTATGGCATCGACGCCATCGTCGACGACAGTCTCGTAGGCAAGCCGGACGTCTACTTCGAGGCGGGCGACCACTGCGAACTCGTGCATGTCAGCGGGGAGGACTTTCTGCGGCTCATGGGCAAAGCACCGCGCGAGGCGATCAGCTACGGGGCCGCGCATTGATACATTCGGTGCTGTGCCGCTTCCGAACAAGTATCGCGTGCGCCGCAAAGCGCTTGGCGAGAAGAACCCTCACCCTGTCCCTCTCCCGCAGCGGGAGAGGGGACGCTGGCGAATGCAGGGACAAGCCGTGAGCCGCAATCCGCAAGCGCAGCAGATGGCTGACCCTTCCATGCTGGTGAACTTGCGGGCACAGGCCAATGCGATCTGGCCGCAGGAAGAGCCCTTGCTCGCACGCTATTCACTGCCTGCAGATGCACACGTCGCGGATGTGGGCTGCGGCAGCGGCGAGATCAGCAGCCGGCTGACGCGGCACTACCCGCAAGCACGCGTGATCGGTGTCGACGTCCTGCCCAGTTCCGTCGCATTCGCGAGCCGCGAGCACAGCGCGCTCGCGCCGCGCTTGAGCTTCGAACAAGGCGACGCGTTTCACCTGCGCTTCGCGGCCGACGCCTTCGATCTCGTCGTCTGCCGACACATGACGCAGTCGGTGCCGCAACCCGAGCTCGTGCTACGAGAACTGGTACGCGTATGCAAACCCGGCGGCTGGCTGCATGTGCTCAGCGAAGACTACGGAATGCTGCATTTCCCGCCCGGGCGGCTCGATCCAAACCGACTTTTTCTCGAGGGCGTCGCGGCCTACGCACGCGCAACGCACACCGACGAACGCATCGGCCGCCGAACATGGGCGGTGCTGAAGACGCTCGGACTCGAAGCACTCCGGGTCGACTACGTGATCGTGGATACGTTGCGCGTGCCACGCGAAACTTTCGCCACGATCATCCGCGCATGGCGCGACGGCTACGCCGATGCGTTGCAGGCGCACGGCAACTTCGCGCCCGGCGAAGCGAGAGCGCTTTTCGATGCAGCCGTCGAGACGATTCTCGATCCCACGCAGTATGCGGTGTGGCAGGTGCCGATCGTGAGTGGGCGCAAGCAATCCTGAAAACCTGACTATTGCGGCAACTTGCCGACGATGTTCTTCATCTCGTCGACCGAGAACCCACGCATCGTCTGGGTTCGCACATTACCGAGGGAGGCGATCTTGAGCAGCACAGCCGTTGCTGCTTCATCCGGCCCTTCGGTCACGATCACCATGTCGTAACTGCCCACCGTGTAGTAGGCACTCTTCACCATTACGCCGGACTTTTCGGCCATCGCCTTGAACGCTTCGAAGCGACTCGGCGATTCTTTGACGTTCCGAATCCCTTGATCAGTGAGACTCACCAGACTGACGAACGTAGCCATGGTGCACCTGACGGTTGAGTGAGTGGGGAGGCGACGCTAGCGCTGGACGGCATAGGTGGCTATTCGGAGTATTGGCAATGCTCATCGTCATCCGAGTCAGGTGAGCGGACCCGAAGATTCTCGGCCATGTCGCAAGCCATAATGCGGTACCACCGTGCGAGCCGCAGTGGATAGCGCAATAGTGCAAACCTGACTTGGAGGTTCTTGATGCGAACGGCTGCGCTGACTTTCGTCCTGGCACTCCTGATCTGTGCCGGATGTACGACGACAGGGGGCGCGTATGAGGAGAGTGAACCGACACTGATCGATACGGAACCTGCGCCGCCGGCCGACGCAGCAGCGATCGAGCCCGCTTCGCCTGACCCAGAGGCTTCGAAGCAGGAAGAGGGCGAGGTGCCCATCGCCGTTGCCGAATCGGAGCCCACCAAAGACGGGCCCGAGGAAGTCATTGTCCAACGCCGCAGCCTGGCCCGTCACGAAGCCATCCACGATCTCGTGTCCGAAGCGCAAACGCTTCTGCGTGACGTAGAACTCCAATACGTCTTCAGTGGCAAGGGCAAGAAGCAGGTTTTGCGCGGTCGTCCCGTGGCGTTTGCGCTGTGGAACGAGATCAAACAGGAGTGGTCGATCGCGCAGGTCGAACTGCCCCGCCCGCCGATCAAATGGAGACCCGGTCGGAAGCCCTTGCCCTTTCGCAATCTCACGCCGCACATCCTGGCGCAGCACGTGAAGGGCACCGGTGCCGAGCGGCTGATGTTCGCGTTTTCGCAGGACGGCACGCCGTTGAAGGTCTACGGGCGCAAGTTCCCCGTGTTCGACAACAACCTTCTCCAGCGTAAGCAGTGGCGCGCTGTCGCCGAGACGGCAAGGCCCATCGTCTACCTGCCATTCACGGAAGATACGTTCGATCCCGGTTTCGTCAGCAGCGGCAAGGAGTTTCTGATCGCCACCGCGCGCAAGGCGATGGAGGAACTACGTCTCGCGCAGGTACCGAGTGCGGCCTTTCCCGGAGAGCTGCTCGCCGACGCCATTCCTCTTCAGGTCGTCACGACGCTGGCGGTCATCGAGCAGACGGATGACACCGATTACGTGACGAAGCAGGCGCTCGCATTCGATGAAGTGCTGAACCAATACGGGCTCAAGAAGGAGGAGGCGTACCGATATAGCGTCTCCAGCGCAAACGCCCTGGGACCCATGCAATTCACCAACCGCAGGGGCAACGGCACATACGCACTCGTCGTCAGACGCTGCCCCCGTGCCAAGCTCGACCCGGATTTCGAAAGCGGCGCAACGAATCTGCTGAACGCGATGAAAGCCGCCATCTGCCTGCTGGATCTCGAGCTCGCGCAGATGCGCGCAGAGATCCGTCTTGCGTATCGCGGCAACCCTGCCGTGCTGGGAATCTTCCCAGTGGCCGCGTACAACGGCGGCCCGCGCAACGTCACGAAGCTCCACAAGGTCTTGACTCGAATGAAGGTGAAGGTCCACGAACTCAGCCGCCCGGGCGTGCTCGAGGGAACTTCAGTGAAATGCCCCTGCGTGTGGAAAGCGGAAGGCACGAGTGTCCGCCCCGTGACGATCCCGAAGTACAACAACGAGAACCGGTGGTACATCCAGAAGTACCAGAGCATCGTCAACCTGTTCGAGTGAGCGTGCGTTCGAAAATATCGGCCGCGTGCATGGTGTCCATCGCGTGAGTGCAGGCGGCGAGCAGCACCGCTGCGAGTGCGATGGGCGGCACGCGAGTTACCGATTCGCCCAGCGCTGCACGAGCGCGTGAATCGCATCGATGCCTTCGGTGAGCGCGGCCGGCCCGGGCTGCAGAATGATGGGCGACTTGATCTCGAAGATGTGATTGGAACGCACTGCAGGCACGTCCTGCCATCCCGCACGCGCGCGAATTCGTTCGGGCCGAACTCGCTTGCCGCACCAGGAAGCGAGGATCAGATCCGGTGCGCGGCGTGGCACCTCGAGCGGATCGGCGATGATGCGATTCTTGCCGAGCGACTCGCGCGCAAGCTCGGGGAAGCAGTCATCGCCACCGGCAATACCGATCAGCTCGGAAACCCACCGAATGCCGCTGATCTGCGGCTCATCCCACTCTTCGAAGTACACGCGCGGTCGATGCGGCAACTGCTGCGCGCTATGGCGAACGCGCTCGAGATTCGCGCTGAGCTTCTCCACGAGTTGCGCGGCTTTCGCTTCGCACCCGATCATGCCGCCCACCATGCCGATCATCCGCAGGATCTGCGCGACGCTGCGATGATTGAACACGTGCACTTCGATGCCCTGTCGCACGAGCTCCGCCGCGATATCCGCCTGCAGATCGGAGAAGCCCAACACTAGATCCGGCTCGAGCTTCAAGATCTTGTCGATGTGCGCACTCGTGAATGCCGAGACCTTCGGCTTTTCTTTGCGTGCGCGCGGCGGCCGTACGGTGAATCCCGAGATACCCACGATCCGCCAGTCTTCTTCGAGGAGGTACAAAGTTTCTGTCGTCTCTTCCGTGAGACACACGATGCGCGTGGGAAAGCTGGTACTCATGGGCAATGGTGTAGTTGCTGGGCGACGAGCAGATTAAGCGAGCGGCGACACGTTGGGCAGGGGATCGCCTCATATTCGGTTCAGGAACGCCGGCGGATATTGATGCTCGAGTTCAACTCGGGATCGGACTCCTGTCGCGACCCGAGTGCGAGCAGCAAAA
>CBJNAT010000362.1:0-4272 GCA_966434585.1 uncultured Gammaproteobacteria bacterium
CTCCTTCTCCGCCTTCTCGATCAGGCTGAGCACGTCCCCCATGCCGAGGATGCGAGATGCAACGCGATCGGCCTGGAACGGCTCGAGAGCAGCCGTCTTCTCGCCGGTACCCATGAAGAGAATCGGCTGACCTGTAATCTGGCGAACGGACAGCGCCGCACCGCCGCGCGCATCGCCATCCGTCTTGGTCAGCACGACACCGGTGAGTGACAGGGCCGCGCCGAATGCGCGCGCGGCGTTCACCGCGTCCTGGCCGGCCATGCTGTCGACCACGAACAGGCTTTCGGTCGGTCTTACGGCTTCGCCGATCGCACGCACCTCCTCCATCATCTCGGCGTCGACGTGCAGCCGGCCTGCAGTATCGACGATGAGAACGTCGTAGAGAGAGCGTTTCGCTTCCTGCAGCGCCTCGACAGCCAAGCTGACGGGGGCTTTCTTGGGATCGGACGGGTAGAAACCCGCCTCCAGCTCGCCCGCGAGCCGCTCGAGCTGCAGGATGGCTGCGGGGCGGTAGACGTCGGTGCTGGCGAGCATCACCTTCTTGCGCTCGTTCTCCTGTAGCCACTTGGCCAACTTCGCGGCACTGGTGGTCTTACCCGCGCCCTGGAGGCCGGCCAGCAGAATGACGACAGGGGGCTGCGCCCGCAGATTGAGTGGTCGCACGCCGGCGCCCATCAGGGTCACGAGCTCGTCGTGAATGATGCGAACGAGCGCTTGTCCGGGCGTCAGATTCTTGTCGAACTCGGTGCCTACGACCCGTGCACGAATGGCCTCGATGAAGGTTTTCACCACGGGCAGCGCGACGTCCGCTTCGAGGAGCGCCATGCGCACCTGGCGCAAGGTGTCGTTGATGTTCTCGTCGGTGAGGCGACCGCGACCCCGCAGGCCTTCGATCACGCCCTGCAGTCGCGAAGTCAGTTTGTCGAACATGGGAACTCTGGGCGGTTATGCGGTTGGCGGTTAGCGGTTGGTGAAGACCCTGCCGCGCGAAGCGCGACACGTTGCCTTGTGACATCATGCCGGTCAACCGTCCGCGCGCTGCGCTTCGCCCAAACGTCAACCGCATTCTCCCCGTGCTGCCTGTCATCGTTCTGGCTTGTTACTTTGCTGCATCCGTCTGGCTGCTAACCAGCGCCAGCGAGGCACAGGTGCGCGTGGCTCCCGGCCAGCGCATCGCCGGCATCGCGCTCGGCACGCTCGCGATCGTGTTGCATGGGTGGTTGCTGTGGATTGCGATCACCAGCGCAGCTCTCGCGTTCAGCGTCGCTGACACAGCGTCGCTCGTCGGCTGGACCATGGCGCTGATTGCGCTCCTCATCAGTCTTCAACGGCCTCGATTCGCGGGCGCGAGCGCTGTATTGCTCGTGCTCGCCGGCATCGTCGCCGTCAGCACGCATCGCGAAGCGCCCGGATTCGTGGTCGAACATCGGGACTGGCGACTTGTGGTGCACGTCGTGCTGTCGACACTGGCGTACGCGCTGTTGAGCGTTGCCGCCGTGTTGGCGATCGGTACGACTGTCGTGCACCGGCGGCTGCGCAGCCGCAAACCGGTGGGTGGGTTGCGAGTACTGCCGCCGCTCGAGTCGCTCGAAGGCACCCTGTTTCAGGCGCTGGTCGCCGGCTGGGTGGTGCTGTCACTCTCGCTCTTCAGTGGCTTCATCTTCGTCCAAGACCTGTTCGCACAACATCTCGTTCATAAGACCATCCTTTCCTGCCTGTCCTGGACAGTGTTCGCCGCTGTGCTCTTTGGCCGGGTGCGCTATGGCTGGCGTGGTCCAAAGTTGACCTACTGGGTGTTGGGCGGCGTCGGACTGCTGTTGCTCGCCTATTTCGGCGCCAAGGTCGTGCTCGAGTCGATCCTGGGCCGACACTGGGGCTGACGCTCGCCGCCCGTCGGGCTGCCCTTGCGGCGCTTGGCGTCCTTAAGCCAGCATGAGGGCCTTAGCTCCTCGCTGGATCTTTCGATTGGACGAAATTCCCCCGGGTCTTTTGTTCCTCATTACCGCTGGGTTGTGGGCGCTCCTGGTGCTGATCGTGTGCAGCGAATTCAACCTGCTGCATGTCCCCCGCTCACGCATGCGCCAGCTCGCCGCGGCCGGTAATCGAAGCGCCCAACTGGGCGATGCCCTGCTGCGCAACCCTGAACGGCTTCGAATTCTCGCCCGCTTCGCCGAAACCTTGCTGAGCGTCGGCATCGTCGCGGCAGCCGCGCTGCTGTTGAGGCAATGGCTACCTCACGTGCTCACGGCCCTGGCGCTCTTCGGGTTGGGTGTCTGGCTGCTGCTGTCTTTGCACTGGCTGCCTCGCCGGCTGCGTTCCGAGCGCACGTGGGTTCTCGTAATCGGGGCACGCATCATGGGTGCACTCGCGGTGATGCTGGGTCCCTTGGCCACGGCACTGGGTCAAAAGGCCGCCCAACCTGCACCGGCGCGCCGTGAGCGAGGTCAGTCGGCGGCTGGTAGAGGCGATACGGCAGAGGAATATCGGGCGCTGCGCGAGCGTGTCGGCGATCTCGACAATATCACCGTCGATCACATCATGATCCCGCGCAATGATCTGGCCATTCTCGACATCGCAGACGACTGGGACGACGTGCTCAGCAGCCTGCGCTCGACTCCACACACGCGTCTGCCGCTGTGCGAGAACAGCATCGACAACATCATCGGCATCGTGCACATGAAGAAAGTAGCGCACGCACTCGCCCGCGGCGAGCTGACGCCCGAAACGCTGATCGAAATCGCCCGCGCTCGCGAGCCGTACTTCACGCCGGAAGGCACGCCGTTGAGCGACCAGCTCGTGAACTTCAAGCGCGATCGACGACGCGTCGCATTGGTCGTTGACGAGTACGGCGATATCCAAGGCATGGTCACGCTCGAGGACATCCTCGAGGAGATCGTGGGCGAGTTCACCACGAGCCCCACGATGTTGGGTCGCGACGTGCATCGCGAAAACGAGGACATTTTTGTCGTGAGTGGCAGTGCCAGCGTGCGCGAATTGAATCGTGCGTTGGGCTGGTCGCTCCCTGTGGATGGTCCGCGCACGTTGAACGGTCTCATCGTCGAGCAGCTCGAGACCATTCCAAGACCGGGCACCACGTTCCGGGTGGGCGCTCTCTCGATCGAAATCCTGCAGACCGCCGAAAATGGCGTGCGCAGTGTGCGCGTTCGGCCGGTGCGCGAAAATGAAAATCAGGCCGAGCTATCCAAAGGCCTCGCCTAGCGCTTCGGCAAGCCGCTCCACTCCGATGACCTCCAAGCCATCGATCGGCTTGCGTGGCTTGTTCGCCTCGGGAACGATCGCCCGAGTGAAGCCGTGATGCGCGGCTTCGCGCAACCGTTCTTCGCCATAGGGCACGGGACGTACTTCGCCCGCCAAACCGATCTCGCCGAAACACACGAGGCCAGCAGGGAGCGCGCGATCGCGGGCGCTCGAGACGGTCGCAAGCACGGCAGCTAGATCGGCGGCGGTTTCGCTGATGCGCACGCCGCCCACCACATTGACGAACACGTCGCGTCCCGAGGTGGCAATACCGCCGTGTCGATGCAGCACGGCGAGCAGCAGCGCCAACCTATTCGACTCGAGCCCCACCGCCACACGCCGCGGATTCATCCCTTGCGCATCATCGGTCAGCGCCTGCACTTCGATGAGCAGCGGGCGACTGCCCTCGCGCGCGACCATCACGGCACTGCCCGACACTGGCTGCGGATGTCGCGACACGAAGATGGCGGAAGGATTCTTCACTTCCTTCAAGCCCTGCTCATTCATGGCGAAGACGCCGACCTCATTCGCGGCACCGAAACGATTCTTCACCGCCCGCAACATGCGGAAGCGGCTGCCGGCCTCGCTCTCAAAATAGAGCACCGTATCCACCATGTGCTCGAGAATACGAGGGCCAGCGATCACCCCCTCCTTCGTGACATGACCGATGATGAGGACGGACACGCCGCTGGCCTTCGCGTGCCGCACGAGTGCAGCGGCCGCTTCGCGCACTTGCGACGCGGAACCCGGCGAAGCTTCGAGTGCCGAGGTGAACATCGTCTGGATGGAATCGATGATGAGCACGCGCGCCTGCGCCTTCTGCGCTTGTTCGACGATGCTTTCGATGCACGTCTCCGCCAGCACGCGTAATCCGTCGCTCTGCACGGACAAGCGTCGCGCCCGCAAGCTGATCTGATGCAGCGATTCCTCGCCCGTGGCATACAACGTCGCCACGGCTCGAATCAGCGCTTCGGCGGCCTGCAGCAGCAGCGTGGACTTGCCGATGCCAGGATC
>CBJNAT010000363.1:0-4244 GCA_966434585.1 uncultured Gammaproteobacteria bacterium
ACAGGATCTTCTCGATAGCGCGTAGCCGGGTCCCCGATCAAGCGCAGCACGTTCGTTCGACAATCTTCGAACCCGCCGCAATAGTCCCAGACCGAGAAGTCCTGGATGTTGTAGTAGAGCGCGTTCGCCGTGAAATCGCGGCGCCAAACATCTTCCTCGATGGTGCCGTAGAGGTTGTCGCGCAGAATTCGACCTCGTGCGTCGAGCACTCGGTGGCCGCCTTCGTCGATCGCATTGTCCTCATCGGCCGCCGTATGGGCCGCTCGAAATGTGGCGACTTCGATGATCTCCTGCCCGAAGCGCACATGCGCCAGATGAAACCGCCGGCCAATCAGGCGGCAGTTGCGAAAGAGCGAGCGAACTTCTTGAGGATGCGCGTTAGTGGCGACATCGAAGTCTTTCGGCGTTCCGCCGAGCAGCAGATCGCGCACGGCGCCGCCCACGAGAAAGGACTGATACCCAGCCTCCTTGAGCCGATACAGCACCTTCAGCGCGTTGGGTGAAATATTGGCCCGCGAGATCGAGTGTTCGGAACGAGGAACGATGCGAGGTGGCGCCGGACCCAGACTCGTCGGTGCGTACGTTTCGTTGTTCAATAGTGTTCTTTGCTTGAGCGTTCGACAGCGCGCCGTATAATAGCGCAGCACCTCTCGCGGCCCGCACCTCTTCTGGCCGCACCTTCCACGCTCCCATCGTCTAGAGGCCTAGGACACAGCCCTCTCAAGGCTGGTACGAGGGTTCGAATCCCTCTGGGAGCGCCACCTTGCGCCGCTCGACACCGTGCTCGTCTGCGGAGTTCGTCGCATGTTGCTCCGGTGGGCTGCTGCATAATGGTGTCATGAGGATCACTGCATGACACCCGCAGACCAACGCCTCGCAGAGCTCATCGCTCACTGGCTCAGCAGCGTCAATCTGCACTTGAAGTACGCAGAGCTGGATGAGGCGAAGTACTGGGAAGTACAGCCCTGGCCGAAGCACGAGCGGCCGAGTAAGTGGGTGCTCGAGGTCGCGAAGCAGAAGATCGTCGAGTTGCAGTCCCTATGCGCTAACCGCAAAGGGGACGAACAGTTCGTCCAGGCACTCGAGTCCATGGCATTCCTGGCGAACCTCGTCGGACTGCAGCACATCCAGCGCTTTATCCCCCTCGCCACTGAAAGCACCGCAGTGACGGTTGAAACGCCAGCGGTGAAGACGACAGCAGCCAAAGCTGTAGCGGGGGCCGATGACGCCACGCGCGAGATGCCGCGCTTGAAAGTCGCAGCCCCGAAGCAAACCGCACATCAACCGGCAAGACCGCCGAAGCCCGAGCCCAAAAAGCCTAGCGCAGGCACGCAGAAGGGGCCGGTACCCGTCGCGATGACCTCGGGAATGCAGAACAAAATCGTCGCTGATGCAGTGCGCCTGTTGAAGTGGGGCAAGCAGTGGCACGAACTGGCCGACACGATCGCGCGCATCGCGGAGCGCCCCCCAGCCGGTGAGATTCGCAAAGTGCTCCGCACCCACAAGGGAGACATCGAGAGCAAGGTCAGCCGAGCCAAATAAAAAAAAGGCCGGGTCCAAAAGGTGCCCGGCCAATAGGGGGATTCGATGGGCAGAACTATACGCATTGCTGCTGTGCAGCACCAATGAATTATTTACATGAGATTTATTCTCATGCAGCCCTAGTGCCCGCAAATTGAGCCACTTGCGTCACGTGTGGGGCTTGCGAGCGGAACCACAGCTCTCCAAAAATTCGCCTGGCGCTGACGTGGAATAAGGCACGCAGAGACGCTCGTCGGACGGAACTCCGAGGGTGGAAGTGCCGCCACAAATTACCGCCGAAGTGCACCCTGGATTGTCGCGAATTCGCCATTGCCCGTGACTGATCCCGATCGGTCTCCCCGGCGCATTCGCGGCTCGAAGTGTTGGACGAGCGACATGATCGAAATCAGCCATCTCACCAAGCGATACGGCGAACTCACGGCTGTGGACGACGTCACCTTCAGCGTCGAGGCGGGTCAGGTGCTTGGATTTCTCGGGCCCAACGGCGCGGGCAAATCCACCACCATGAAGATGATCACGGGGTTCCTCACGCCCACCCGTGGTTCCATTAAGGTCGCGGGCCACGACGTGGTTGCAGACCCCATCGCTGCCAAGCGCTGCATGGGCTACCTGCCAGAGGGCGCTCCGAGCTATCCGGAGATGACCGTTGCGGCCTTTCTGAGCTTCATTGCCGATATACGCGGTCTGAAAGGCGTGCGTCGCAAGGAACGACTCGATGCCGTCATCGACCAACTGGCATTGGGGCCCGTATTACCGCAGGTGATCGAGACGTTGTCGAAAGGCTTCAAGCGTCGGGTGGGTCTCGCCCAGGCAATCCTGCACGATCCTCAGGTGCTGATCCTGGATGAACCCACGGATGGACTCGATCCCAATCAGAAACATCAGGTCCGAAAGCTCATCAACTCGATGGCGAGCGACAAGATCATCGTCATCTCCACCCACATCCTCGAAGAGGTGGCCGCGGTTTGTAATCGGGCGATCATCATCGCTGGCGGCAAGTTACTTGCGGACGATAGCCCGCAGGTACTCGAGCAGCGCTCGCGCTATCACAATGCGGTCACGCTACGATTCAGCAGTGTCGCAGCGCTCGCACCTGCACGCGAGCGCGTGAGCAGCCTCGCTGAAGTGGGCGAGGTCGAAGTGCTCGATAAGGAACAGCGGCTCACGGCCTTCCCGCGTTCGGGACAGCCCGTGTTGCCCGCGATCAGCACGCTGATTCAACGTGAGCAGTGGGAACTGAAGGAGATCCACCTCGAGGCAGGCCGGCTGGACGAAGTCTTCCGCGCCATCACCACCACCTCGGCACACGAGGAGGTCGCGCATGGCTGATTTCCAGACACTCTTCCGCCGCGAACTCGCAAGCTACTTCGCGACACCCCTCGCACTCGTCTTCATCGTCATCTTCCTGCTGCTGAGTGGCGTGTTCGCGTTCTACTTGGGCGGCCTCTACGAGCGAGGGCAGGCGGACCTCGCGCCTTCTTTCATTTCCATCCCTGGTTGTACTTGTTCCTGATCCCTGCACTCTCGATGCGTCTCTGGGCCGAAGAGCGCAAGTCCGGCACGATCGAACTGCTGATGACGTTGCCGGTCACGACCATGCAAACGGTCCTGGGCAAGTTCTTTGCTGCCTGGTGTTTCGCAGGTGTGGCTCTCGCCTTGACCTTTCCAATTTGGCTGCCGGTCAACTATCTGGGCGATCCTGACAACGGCGCCATCCTTGCGGGCTATTCCGGCAGCTTGCTGATGGCCGGCGGCTTCCTTGCGATCGGCGCATGCTTGTCTGCGGTCACACGCAATCAAGTGATTGCGTTCATTCTCACGGTCGTGGTGTGTTTCCTGTTCCTGCTGTTCGGCTTCCCGTTCGTGCTCGGGGTCTTCTCGGGATGGGCGCCGCAAGTGCTGGTCGATGCCATTGCTTCGTTGTCCTTCCTGACGCATTTCGAGTCGATCGCCAAGGGTGTGATCGATCTGCGCGATCTCATCTACTTCGCGACGGTCATTGGTGTCTGGCTCGTCGCCAACACGATCGTGCTCGACATGAAAAAAGCCGATTGAGTCCGCGTATGAGTGAGTCTAACGTTTGGCACAAGAAGTCTCTGGGCGCGACCGCACTAGCGCTCCTCGCGGTTCTCTTCCTCGGCGTCACTGTGCTGTCCACGTTCTTGTTCCGGGCTGCACGGCTCGATCTCACCGAAAACAAGCTCTATTCGCTGGCGCCCGGCACGAAGCACATTCTCGAAAAGATCGAGGAGCCCATCAATCTCTACTTCTTCTTTTCCGAAGAAGCGAGTGAACGCTCACCTGCCCTGCGCACCTACGCGCAGCGCGTCCGCGAACTGCTGCAGGAGCTGAGCGAGCGATCGCACGGCAAGTTACGCCTGTCAGTGCTCGATCCAGCGCCGTTCTCGGAAGAAGAAGATCGTGCGACACAGTTCGGTTTGACACCGGCCACGCTCGAAGCGGGCGGCGATCAGCTCTATTTCGGATTGGCTGGAACGAACTCCACGGATGGCCGCGAAGTCATCTCGCTATTTCAGCGTGACCGAGAAGAGTTCCTACAACCTGTTCAGCCAAAACGCGTGGTATGTCGGCAAACTCGCCGGCGGCGCGAAGCTGCCGTCACTGCGCCGCCTGATCGACAACCAGCAGGATTTCATCCGCGCGTTTGAAATTCTTCGCTTTCTTGGCTTCAGTGCGCTCAT
>CBJNAT010000364.1:0-4239 GCA_966434585.1 uncultured Gammaproteobacteria bacterium
CCGGCGATCGAAGACGATGGCCTCATACTCACCGAGTCAGGCGCCATCATTAACTACATCCTCGATCGCTACGGCGAAGGCCGGTTTTGCTATCCAGTCGGATCGCGCGAACACGCGCTGGTGGATGAATGGATGTACTGGTCCGAAGGGCTGTTTGCGGTTCACCAGCGAATCTATTGGGATCACTGCGCACCACCGCCGGGCTGCATCCTCGATCCTATTCCCAGCGTCGGACAGGAGGGCAAACGCCAGGCGGTGCGCTATGCGCGAATGCTGGAGAACGCGCTGCAACCGGACGGTTTCGCTGTCGGCAACGATCTCACGGGCGCTGATTTCATGTTGTGCTTCCCCCTCTTCCTGGCGAACCTCTCGGGCTGGTTCGAAGGCTTGCCGCGAATCCGCAGCTATGTGGCAAGGTTCTCGGCTCGACCCGCATTCAAGGACGCGATCGCCGACACGATGGCTTGGTTTGGCGAGATGGCGAGCCGTTCGACACCCCTTCCTAGCTTTCGCTCCACGGAATCGCGTGAATGAAACAACTGAGCAACAGTGACGTGACTCCGTTTCGCATAGACATCCCCGAGTCGGTGCTCATCGACTTGCGTGAGCGGCTGGAGCGCACCCGATGGGCGGACGACCTCGGCAACGACGACTGGCAGTACGGCACCAACGCGACGTTCCTGCGCGAGCTGATCGATCATTGGCTGCATCGATACGATTGGCGCCACCACGAGCGACAAATGAATGCTCTGGCGCATTTCCGCACGACGATCGATGGTGTCCCGATCCACTTCATCCACCAGCGTGGCGTTGGCAAAAAGCCGATGCCGCTGCTCATGAGCCATGGTTGGCCGTGGACGTTCTGGGACTTTCAAAAGGTGATCGGGCCGCTGAGTGATCCTGCATCTTTCGGCGGCGATCCGGACGATGCATTCGATGTCATCGTGCCCTCGTTGCCCGGTTACGGATTCTCGACGCCGCTCACGACAACGGGCATCAATGCTTTCCGGACCGCCGATCTGTGGATCGAACTGATGCGACGACTGGGTTACTCGCGCTTCGGCGCGGAAGGCGGCGATTGGGGCGCACTGATCTCCACGCAGCTCGGGCACAAGTATCCCGATGTGCTGATCGGGATCTACATACATCTGATGGTCAGCTTGGACATGCTCTCGGGTGGGCCGGACGGAGCGCGTGCCGAAGACTTCGCAGCGGATGAGTTGCACTGGCAAACAAAGAATCAGGTGTTCCTGACGCAAGGAAGCGGCTACTCGGCTCTGCAGCTGACGAAACCGCAAACCCCGGCATTCGGACTAACGGACTCTCCCGTTGGCCTCGCGGCCTGGATCGTCGAAAAGCGGCGCAGTTGGAGCGACTGCGGAGGCGACGTCGAAAGGTGCTTCAGCAAAGACGACCTTCTCACGACCATCATGATCTACTGGGCCACGCGCAGTATCGGCAGCTCGATGCGCTTCTACTACGAAGCGGCACACCATCCTTGGACACCGAGCCATCGGCGTTCGCCCGTGGTCGAAGCGCCCACCGGCATCGCTGTGTTACCGAACGAAGTCATGTTGCAGCCGCGTCGTTGGGCCGAGCGTTACTACAATCTGCAGCATTGGAACGTGCTAGCGCGCGGCGGACACTTCGCGCCGATGGAACAACCGGAGCTGCTCGTGGAGGACATTCGCAAGTTCTTCCGGCCGTTGAGACGTCAGTTGGGATAACAAGCTCCCCGTTCGCTCAACGGCGGCCACCCGATTGCAAGCAAGAGGTCTCACATGAACATCGACCCGCAAGAGATTCGTCGATTGCTCGATAAGGAAGCGATCCGCGAAGCGCTTCTGAGATACACGCGAGGCATCGATCGCCACGACGATGAGCTCATGGCCGCCGCGTATCACCCCGATGCGACGGACGATCACGGCGCGTATATCGGCGGACCGGAAGGGTTCATTCGCCACGCGAACGGCACACACTCCAAGAACTGGACGGTTCACCACCACTTCATCAGCAATCAAACCATCGACATCGAGGGAGACAGCGCACACGCAGAGACCTATTTCCTGGCCACGCTGCGTAGGAAGACAGGCCCAATCGATATCGTTGCAGGACGCTATGTGGACCGGCTCGAGCGACGCGATGGCCGCTGGGCTATTGCAGCCCGCGCCTGCCTCGTCGAATGGAACGGCGAGCTAGCCGCCACCCAAACCACGATGGACCCGAACCTGTTCTTGCATGGCACTTGGGACAAGACAGACCCGTCGTATCAAAGACCGCTGACTCTCAATCGGCCCGAACGCGATTTGAGTTTCTAGTTAGAAGCGGGCGATCGGACTCTGCTGTACAGGACGCACGAATGCCGCGGAGCACGGGACGTGCGTGAGCGGCCTGTCACGGCGCCCGCGAGAGCGGCAAAAAAGTGTGATTTTGCTGCTCTCTCGCCACCTCCGGCGGCGGGGCCACATCCCTGTGCCCGGGTGGTACTCGATAAGGGTCTTCGTGCTATGTGGTCGTGCGACGCGCGATAGAAATCAAAACGGCGTGCCGACCAAGCCGCCATCCACCATGATCAGCTGTCCCGTGATGTAGCTGGCGCGTTCGGAGCACAGGAACGCGCAGGCCGCTGCGATCTCGTCCGTGCGTCCGTGACGACCCACGGGGATCTTCGCGCTGCGCTCGGCCCTGTCCTTGTCGGGATCTTTGCCCTGCTCGATCGCCATAGCGCGCAACCATTCGGTGGCCATCTCTGTATCGATGAAGCCTGGACCGACGGTATTCACCGTGATGCCGTAACCACCAACCTCATTCGAAAGCGATTTGCTCAGCGATACGGCGCCGGCCCGCGTGACGTTGTCCACGATCAGCGGGACGTGCCAGTGAGGGTTCTTTGCGCAGAAAGAGCCGATCGTCACGATCCGCCCCCAACGCTTGGCCTTCATTGACGGCAGGACCGCGCGAGCGAGATACACCGCACTCATCACGATTTGTTGATAGCCCGCCTGAAAGACATCGTTGCCGGCGGTATCGAAGTTGTAGCGCGCCGTGCCATACACATTGGCGATGGCAATGTCGGGCGCGCTACCGAAGCTGCTGATGCAATGCTTCACTGCTCGGTCGACACCTTCCTCCGAACACATGTCTACAGCGATGCCGCTGGCCTTGCCGCCCACCGCTTTGATCCCGGCCAAGACCTCGTCGATCGTCTCTTGCGTGCGCGAGGCGATGACCACCGAGGCACCCTCGGCCGCGAGTTCCTCCGCGACCGCGCGCCCCATGCCCCGGCTACCGCCACTCACCAACGCCACCTTGCCAGCGATTCCAAGCTTCATTTGCTCAACCTCCGATCTTCATAAGTTATCCAGCAACACGCTTCGACGAGCGCTAGGCGCGCACGAAGTCGATGCGCAGCCGAGTCAGCTTGAGCGTGCGTATGCGCCACTTGCCGCGTTCTTTGACGTAGGTTTCGTGATAATGGCCGTAGCCGATCATCTCGCTCACCGGTCCACCCGCAGCGAACTTCAAACGATCGACCATCGGCCAGATGCCGCGAGCGTGGCTCGCATCGATCATCTCAATCTCAGGCGTCGAGCCATGGTGGACCGAGACGATACCGACCAGCGACTTCGCTACGAGCCGGGCACAGTGCTCGCCTCCGCGCAGGATCTCGTTGGTCACGTCGTCTGCGGGATTGAACCCCGTGACCGGGTCGGTCGCGGCGCCGCGATAGTCCAGCTCGACATCGTCGGCGAACACTTCGCGCAGCAGCGCTTCGTCCTTTGCATCAACACCGCGGAAGTAGCGCGCCTTCGTGATCTTGATGTCCTCGATAGCCATCAATCGTTCGATCTCATTCACGGCTCATCTCCCTGCTAGCCACTCTTACCGCGACCGCTAACGGCAGTGTGAAACCACACCGAGCCGTTCTGGCGCTCCGCTCGCAGCGAGGTGACGGGAAGATCGAACTTCACGTTGGGGTCGGTGGAGTTGACGAGCGGGTTACCGCCCCACCAGATGATCCGGCACAACCGCCGGTCGATTCGCCAGCCCGCCGACGTGCGTATCGCATGGTCGTCATACCAACCGTTACCTTCCCAGAACTCGCCACCGGCCACGCCTTTGCGATACAGGCGCCAGTGCGCGTAGGTGGCGCACTTGGCCTCATCGCCGGCCACCTTGATCAGATGATTGGACATGATGTGCTGGGTACCGTCGAACGCATCGTGGTAGGCGACGAAG
>CBJNAT010000365.1:0-4237 GCA_966434585.1 uncultured Gammaproteobacteria bacterium
ATCCTCGACCCTTAGTAGCCACTCGCCCTGGCGGGAGCGGGCCTGCAGGAAGCTGCCGAGGGCAGCGAGAAGGGAACCGGAATGAAGCCGCCCGGTGGGGGAAGGCGCAAACCGGCCGCGGTGGCGGACAGCGCCGTCGGAGGCGTGAGCTGATGTGGATTGCACAGCCAGCTCGAACGCTAACGGCCTGGGTCAGCGGTAGCGATCGTCCCGATCGCCGTACTGCTTCTCGCGCCGTTCGCGGCGCTCCTGAGCTTCGACACAGAGCGTGGCCACCGGACGCGCTTCAAGGCGTTTGATACCGATTTCTTCGCCCGTTTCGTTGCAATAGCCGTACGTCCCGTCGTCGATCCGCTTCAGCGCTTCATCGATTTTTCGAATCAGCTTGCGTTCGCGGTCGCGGGTGCGCAGTTCGAGACTGAACTCGGATTCTTGAGTCGCGCGATCGTTTGGATCCGGGAAGTTCGCAGCCTCATCCTTCATGTGGAGCACCGTGCGATCGACTTCCTGCATCAGATCGCGCTTCCAGTTGTTCAGGATCTGACGGAAGTGGTCGAGCTGTTCCTTGCTCATGTACTGCTCGCCGCGCTTCGGAATGTAAGGTTTTACATTCCGTGGGCCGGCCAGCAAGTTGGTATTGGTCAACTCGCTGCCATCGCCTTCTTCACTCTCGGCGCTGGCATCGACGGCTTCCTCCACAGCCGCACGGCGCGGCGCAGCTGTGGCCTTGGCGACCACAGGTGCCTTCTCGCTCGGCGCGGGTCTGGCGGCTGCGGCGGGCGTCGCCTTGGTTGTCACTTCAGGCTCGGTCGAGGCCGCCGCGGGTTTACCAGCGGGCTGGGCGGTGTTCGTCTTTGACACTAGAGGTTCGTTCGCTGGGGCTGTCGCCTTTGCAGGAGCGGCAGCGGGTTTAGTGGACGTCGCCGACTTGGCTTCGTGGACTTTGGTGGCGCTCTTGGCCGGCGCTGCGGCCTTTGCGGCCGGCATCGGCGGCCGTGCGGCAGATTTAGCAGCCGCAGGTTTCACTTTGGTAGCGGGAGACTTCGCACGATGCGCAGATGCAGGTGCGGCCTTCGCTCCGGCCTTCTTCAAAGGCGCAGCCTTGCGCGCGTGTTCCGCCTTCTTGACAGGTGTCTTGGCTTTCTTCGTCTTCAAGGCGGGCTTCTTGGCAGCCATCGCTTAGTTCTCCGACTCGAGGCCGTCAGGCATTTTTCGAACGGCACAGGGCCGAACGAGGGGCGCGATTATACAGACGCATCCACCACCGTACAGTCGCGCGCCGAGCCGACGAAAAAGCAGCCTCGACGCAGCTCGTGCATGCTCTACTATAAGCCGCCGCGGTGGGTACGAGCCTGTATACCCGGGCAGCTCTTAGACTGCCTGCGAAGCGCGACATAGAACGACTCAAGGGGCACGATGCGACTCAACAAGATCAAGCTCGCCGGGTTCAAGTCCTTCGTCGATCCGACGGCTGTGAACCTGCCGGGCAATCTCACCGGCGTGGTGGGACCCAATGGCTGCGGCAAGTCCAACATCATCGATGCGGTTCGCTGGGTCATGGGCGAGATCTCGGCGAAACACCTGCGCGGCGACTCCATGGCGGACGTGGTTTTCAATGGCTCGAGCTCACGCAAACCGGTCGGCACCGCCTCGGTAGAGCTCGTCTTCGACAACTCGGACGGGCAGTTGGGGGGACAGTACGCAAACTACGCGGAGGTGTCGCTCAAGCGCGTGGTGTCTCGCGACGGCACATCTGCCTACTTCCTCAATGGTGCGCGCTGCCGCCGCAAGGACATCACCCAGCTGTTCCTCGGCACCGGCCTAGGGGCTCGCAGCTACGCCATCATCGAGCAAGGCATGATCTCGCGCGTCATCGAAGCGCGCCCCGAAGAACTGCGCGGCTTCATCGAAGAAGCAGCCGGCATTTCCAAATACAAAGAGCGGCGTCGTGAGACCGAGAACCGCATTGCGCACACGCGCGAGAACCTTGAACGCTTGTCCGACGTGCGTGAAGAAGTGGACAAGCAGTTGCGCCACCTGCAGCGGCAGGCAGCAACGGCTCGTCGTTATCAAGCGCTCAAGCAGGATGAGCGCAAGCTTGCAGCGGAATTGCTGGCTCTGCGCCTGCGCGACATCGAGACCGAATCGGTGCAACGTGCCGCACGCACGAGCGAGCGCGAAACTCAGCTGCAAGCGGCGATTGCGGATCTGCGCGCGACCGAATCCGCGATCGAAACGGCGCGGCAGACCTTCACCGACCGTTCCGAAGCGCTGAATCAGGTGCAGGCCCGCTATTACCAGGTCGGCGCCGAGATCTCCCGCCACGAACAGTCCATCCAGCATGCTCGCGAGCTGCGCCAGCGTCAGCGTCAGGATTTCGAACAGATCGAGCGTGGCCTCGGCGAGGCGGACTCGCATCTTACGCGCGACCAAGCGCAGATCGACGGCTTGCGCACCGAGCTCGAGCAACTCGAGCCACAACTTGCGACGGCTCGTGCTCAGGCGGAGCAGTCGGCGATCGCACTGGAGCAGGCCGAGGAGGCGATGCAGGAGTGGCAGGGACGCTGGGAGGACTTCAATCGCTCGGCTCGTGTTGCCAGCGAGAAGTGCGAGGTCGAGAAGGCTCGTATCGAACAGCTTGAGCACCAGCTTCGCCGCACGCAGGTACAGCGCGAGCGGCTGACGATCGAACGCGAAAATGTGTCGGCCGCCGACTTGCACGCGCGCATCGATGAGCTGGGGGTGACGCACACCGAGCTGGAACAGCAAGGCCAGACGGCCGCCGCGCGTCTGGAATCGATCGTGAGCGATTACCAGCGCGAGCGGGACAGGGAACGCGAGCTGGGCCAAAATCTCGATGGCAGTCGCCGTGAGCTACAGGACGTACAGGGCCGGCTCCTTTCGCTCGAAGCCTTGCAGCAGGCGGCGCTGGGTTTGGCACAGGGCAAAGTCGGCGCATGGCTCGCGGCGAACGAGCTCGCCGCACGGCCGCGCCTCGCTCAACAGCTGAGTGTGGACGCAGGCTGGGAGCGAGCCGTCGAAACGGTGCTCGGCTCGTACCTCGAAGCGGTTTGCGTCGATCAACTCGATGACATCGCGACCCGTCTTTCGAGTCTCGAAGCGGGCAGCGTTACATTCATGCAGCACACCGAAGGCTCATCGTCGGATGCAGTGACGGACGGTCTGCTGGCACATGTGCGTGGCCCGGGCGGCATTGCCGAGCTCATGCACGGAATCATCGCCGTGGATACGCTGGCGCAGGCCTTGGCGCGACGTCACTCATTGAGTTCCGGCCAGAGCCTGATCACGCGCGACGGGGTGTGGATCGGCCACAACTGGCTGCGTGTGAGCCGCGATCAGGATGTTCATGCCGGCGTCATCCATCGCGAGCAGGAGATGCGCACCCTGCGTCAGGATCTCGAGCGTGCCCAGATTCGGAAGGATGAGCTCGAGACACAACTCGCGAGTACGCGCGAACGCGTACGCGAGCTCGAGCAGCAGCGCGATGCGACGCAGGCTGACGTGAATCGCTTGCATCGCCAACATACCGACAGCAATGCACAGCTGAACTCGCTGCGAGCCAAAGCGGATCAGACGACCGAACGACTTGCACAGCTCTCAGCGCAGTTCGAGGAGCTCAATCTCGATACCGAACGCGTGCAGGAAGCCTTGCAGGTCGCGAGGGGCCGCCTGCAGGAGGGAATCGAAGAGATGGCCGCTTTCGAAGATCAGCGGCACGAGCTCGAAGAGCGTCGCGAAAATCTGCGGCAGCAGCTGAGTACCAGCCGCACGCAAGCCCAGTCGGATCGCGAGCGGGCACAGCAGCTTGCGCTTCAGCTGGAGGCGCGCCGTTCGACCCTGACGTCCGTAACTGCGGGCATCGAACGCTTGCGGACGCAGGTGGAACAGCTACAAGCGCGACGCGGTGAGCTGCAGCAGCAACTCGATGCGGGCGCAGAGCCATTGCAGATTCTCGAGCAGACCCTCGAAGAAGTGCTGGAGCGGCGTGTGGGTGTGGAGCAGGAGCTATCGCAGGCGCGTGCCACGCTTGAAGAGGCTGAAGCGCAGATGCGCGAGCTCGACCATCGCCGCCAGGCGGAAGAAGCTCGCGTCGACGAAGCTCGCTCTCACCTCGAAGCGGCGCGAATGGCGATTCAGGAACTGAAAGTGCGCGCCGAGTCACTGCTCGATCAGTTTCGCGCCATGAAGCCAGGGCTGGGCTGGATTCACATCAAAG
>CBJNAT010000366.1:0-4235 GCA_966434585.1 uncultured Gammaproteobacteria bacterium
AGGTAATCGAGCACGGCGCGTTCGCTGTCAGGTCGAACGTTGGCCGGTGCGGGCAACTGTGCATCGTGAACCCGCGCATGCATCTTCACCTGCTGACTCCACCACGCCGCACGGCCGAGAGCCAACGTCATGTCCTCGAGGCCCCCGAACACCGCGGGGATACCCGCTTCACGCAGATACTCACGACTTCTTTCCGTCACCGGTTTGCCGGTTTGCACGATGAGCGCGGCGGGCTTGCCTGACGCGCGCAGTCCGGCGCCTACGGCCGCGAGCTGCCCCTTCATGTGATCGCCGCCGAAATTCTCGTTCCAAGGTACGTTGTAGATGCAGCCGAGAAAGCCAATCGAAGGGTCTTCGCCAATGATCCCGAGCGAGCGCGTGAAGAGTGCTGCATCGCGCATCGCTGCACCGGTGATGTCGAGGGGATTCATCGTGCCGGGCAACGAAGGCAGCATCTCCAGAAGCTTGCGCTGCGTCTCCGCGGAGAACTCCGGCAGCACCGTGCCGTGCGCCTGTGCTCGATCGGCAAACAAAGTGCACGCGCCACCGGAGATGGACACGATGCCCACGCCGGGCGGCTCGAGTGTGCCGGTGTGAGCAAGGAGGGCAGCGGTGTTCACCAACTCTTCGATCGAGTACACGCGAATGACGCCGAGCTGTCGGCAGGCCGCATCGAACACCTTGTCATCGCCGACCAATGAGCCGGTATGGGCCGCGGCTACTTTGGCGGTCAGTTCGCTCGTGCCCACCTTGAGCACGATGATGGGTTTGCGTTGTGTGCGTGCTCGTTGCGCGGCTCGAGCAAAGGTGGCCGTATCCCGGATCGCCTCTGCAAAGACCATCACGACTTTCGTATTGACGTCATCGACCAGGAACTCGACGCATGCGGCAATATCGATCATCGCCTCGTTGCCCGTGGCGATGAACAGGTTCATGCCGAGATTGCTCTGGTGCGCAAACTCCACGATCTCGCTGTTGGTCGCGCCGCTTTGCGAGACGAGACTCGCCGAGCCGGGCAGCAACGGCCGCAGTGCCGGAATCGGCGTCATCGGTATATGGGCAGCGACATTCGCAAAGCCGAGACAGTTCGGTCCGAGAAACAACATGCCATGAGACTGCGCCACCGTCGCCAGTCGCTCTTGCAGCTGTGCACCTTCAGGCCCTGCTTCGGCGAAGCCGGATGTCAGGATCACGGCCGCTTTGATGCCGGCCGCGGCAGCATCCTCGACCGCTTCGATCACGGCTTCGAGCGGCACGAAGATGAACGCCGCGTCGGGTACTTCGGGTAACTCCTTGCACGAGGCGAAGGCCTGAAGACCATGTGCAGGCTGCGCTCGCTTGTTCACTGCGTAGACAGTGCCCTCGTAACCATACGCACGCACGTTGCCATAGACCATGTGCGACCACGGCGAACGCTCGGAAGCGCCGATGAGCGCGATGGACTTCGGATAGAACAGGCGGTGCAGGAGAGCGGCGTTCATTAGCGTTCCACGGAGGATAGAAACTTGAGAATGCCGCGCGCCTTTGCGGCCAGCTCGCCGTCCGCGAGCATCTGACAGTCGACGAACCCAACGCTGCTGCCCACGCGCACGGGTGTGGCGGATGCTTCGAACCAGCTGCCGATCGGCACGGTGCGCAGGTAGTCCACTTCGAGGTGAATGCTCAGGCAGCCGCGTCGCGGGTCTTGTGTGCGCGCGGCGGCGCGACCGACGACGATGTCGGCCAGCGACGCGATCAGACCGCCATGCGCCATGGGCCCGCGGTTGGCATGCCGTGGCTCGATACGCAGTCCGAACCATTCGGCATCTTCGTGCGTCCGCCGGTACAACGGACCGATGAGATCGGTGTAACCCATGTGTAGTGGGTACACCTCATAGCCTTGCGGTATCGGCAGCGACGTCATCGTTGTTTGCTCGGCAGTTGAGGCGGTCGCAAGTCGACCTCAGTTCATGGGTTTACCGATGACTCGATCGAGTAAGGCGGTCTTCTTGTCGTCATACGGCGGATTGAACATCTTGCCGAGGCTGATGCGGCCTTGCGTGAGCACGGCTTTGTGGTGACTGAAATTCAGGAAGCCGTCGTGGCCGTGATAGCGCCCCATGCCACTGTTGCCGACGCCGCCGAGCGGCAATGATTCCGTGGCCGCATGCATGGCGATGTCATTGATCGTGATGCCGCCAGAGGTGGTGTGCTCCTTGAGTTGCCGAATCGTGGAGCGATCGGTGCCGAAGTAGTACAGCGCGAGCGGCCGCGGCTTCGCATTGATGAAGCGGATGACCTCGTCGATGGCTGTATAGGTTCGCAGCGGCAGGAGCGGACCGAAGATCTCCTCCTGCATGATCGACAAGTCGTCTGCAGGCTGGACGATGATCGTCGGCGGGATACGGCGATCGTCGCTCGAGGTGACATCGGCCAGCGCTTCGATGCGAACGCCCCTTGCGCGAGCCTCCTCGACGTAGTTCATCAGACGCTCGAACTGTCGAGCGTTGATGATCGAGCAGTAGTCGCGATTCTTGCCGACTTGGCTATACCAGCTCTGTACCTTGCGCCGGGCTCGATCGATGAAATCTTCCTCGCGGCCTTTCGGCACGAACAGATAGTCGGGCGCGAGACAAATCTGCCCCGCATTCTGGATCTTGCCCCACATGACGCGATCCGCGGCCAAGTCGAGGTCCGCTTCGGGTCCGACGATGACGGGACACTTACCGCCTAGCTCCAACGTAACGGGCACGAGATTCTGCGCGGCAGCGCGCATCGCGTGCTTGGCCACACGCGGAGAGCCTGTAAACAACAAGTGATCGAACGCCAGATGCGTGAATGCCTCGCCGACGTCGGCCCCACCCAGGAAGGTTGCCAACTCCGTCTGCTCGAACGTTGCATCGAGCAGCTGTTTCAACAGCGCCGATGAGTGTGGTGAAAGCTCGGAAGGCTTGAGCATGGCGCGATTGCCAGCTGCGAACACGCTCGCCAACGCGCCCAGTGACAACGTCAGCGGGAAATTCCATGGCGCAACCACACCGACGACGCCCAGTGGTTGATAGAGCACCTCCGCCTTCGCCCCCGTGAGACGCATGATCAACGGTACCGGCCGGCGTGAAGGCTTCATCCATTTCCGCACGTGCTCGCGCGCATATCGAATGGGCGAGAGGGTGCCGCTGATTTCCATGCGGCTTTGCACGGTCGGTCGCCCTCCGAAGTCCTCGTCCAATGCGGCACACCACTCGCGTTGATGCGCGACCAGCACGGCCTCGAGGCGTTTCAAGCGATCGAGACGCGTCGCGAGAGAAGGAGGGCCCTCGTCGAGACAGGCCCGCCTTTGTGCTGCGAGCGCTGCTTCCATGGTGGCGGGTGTGTTGCTTGCGTCGAGCAGCGTCATGGTGTGGAAACTCACTGATGGGCTGCGTTGGCGATCGTCCAAGTCAGTCGCGGCGATAGTCTCCGCAGGAACTGTCCGAGCTTCGCTTCGGCATTGGGGTAGACGACCGAATGGCCTTTCTCGAGCGCCGCCTCGAGCGCATCGAGCACTTGCTCGGGCTTCGCCATGCGACCGCTTTGGGCCTGCTTGCGCAAACCCTTGAGGCCGCCTTCGCCAATGGCTTGATTGATGAGCGGGGTGTCCACCGCTGCAGGTCGTACCGTGAGCACACGAATGCCACTGCCCTTGAGCTCCTCCGCGAGCACTTCGCCAAAGGCATTCACCGCAGCTTTGGAAGCGCCGTAAGCAGCAAAGTTCTTCGAGAAAATTACGCCGGCGAGCGAGCCGAACAAGACGATGTCGCCGTGCTTGCGCGCGAGCATCTGCGGGACAACGGCTTTCACTACATTCAACGCGCCTTCGTAGTTGACGCGCATGACGTGTGCGAACTTGTCCGCTGACATCGTCGCGATGGACATGGCCGGCATGATGCCGGCGGCAGCGACGACTCGGTCGATCGGGCCCAACGTCTGTTCTACTTCCTGAGCGATGGACTGCACCAATGCCGCATTGCTGACATCGCACGTGTACGCGCGAATGCCTTCGTGTTGTCGAGAGGTTTCGGCCAAGCCACGTTCGTCACGATCCAGAATAGCCACCTTCGCACCGGCTTGCGCCAGTCGCAGCGCCATGAGCCGGCCCATGCCGCTCGCGCCTCCCGAGATCAGTCCAACCTTGCCGTGAAAAGCCATGCGATGTCCTTTAGTGGGCGGCGAGCAGCGTGCGCAAATCCGCGAGGCGGACCTTCATGGAGGGTGTG
>CBJNAT010000367.1:0-4234 GCA_966434585.1 uncultured Gammaproteobacteria bacterium
ACGCGCTCGAGGATCTGGTCCGCCAGCTTTGGAGAGATGTACCGGCGAAAGATCTCGCGAATCTGCTCGCGACGGCGGATCTCCATCGCCAATTGCTGGGCGGCAGCCTGCCGTCTGGCAGAGCTCACCCGGAGCAGGGCATGCATCCTTACGAGCACCTGATCGCGTCTGACCTGCGGCGTAATGAAGTCGTCGACACCCACCTCGAATGCGGCAAGTCTATTGCGGGTCGCGCGTGCAAACGCGATGAGCGGCAGGGCCATTAGGGCCGGATTAGCCTTGAGCTCGCGGCACACTTCGAGAGCACGCTGCGGCGTTCTTTCCACGTCAATGAGGATCATGTCCGGCCGCAGCGCGTCGAGTCGACTAGCCGCGTCAGCCAAGCCGATGCGGCCCGCAAGGGATATCTCCGAACCTGGAAGGAAGCGTTCGACGAAGCATTCTTCTTGCGCTTCGTCGCTCACGGTCACTGCTTTGAAGCTGAACTCAGCCATCGTCGCCCCTGCACCCTTTACGCCCCATTCTGTCGCGGGACTTCACAGGCATTCTCACAGATTCCCCCGCGGACACCAACGTCCGCGAGCTGAGGCCTCTGTCAAGATCCGAGTCGGCGGTGCTGACGATGAAAAAGGCCCAGCGAATGGCTGGGCCTTTCTTGCAGGAACGCAAACGAAGAATCAGTTTGCGTTTACCTGAATGCGACGCGGCTGCGCCTTCGGCTGTTTCGGAATCGTGACTTCCAAAACGCCATCGCGACCGCTCGCACGCACTGCGGCCGTATCGACCGTATCCGGCAGCGTGAACCGACGGTGGAACCGGCCGTACGGACGCTCCACCCGACTGCGCTCCACGCCCGTAGCGTTCGCATCCTTTTCGCGTTCACCACTGATCGACAGCACACCCGGATCCAGCTTGATCTCGACGCTGTTGACGTTCACGCCCGGTACATCGAGTTTGAGCAGGAATCTATCCGCGTACTCCTCGATGTCGGCTGGCGGCACCCAGTCCGCCGTCGCAGAACTCGTGGAATTGCGATCGAGCTGGTTATCGAACACTCGATTGATCTGATGATGCAACTGATTCAACACGTCCCAGGGTTCATAGCGAGTGATGGCCATGACGAATCCTCCGATCAAGAACTTGGTTCCACAATCGCAAGTCGCGTCCCTTATTCGCGGAGCGGCCTGCGCCTTGCCGGGCTATCTAGGGATGCCTACACGCATTTCAAGCGGCTCGCATTGGGTACACTGACCAGGGGCTTCAGCACTGTGAGATGCATGCGCTACGGGTTTTCGGCACTCGCCGTCGGGCTGTTCATGTTGATTGGGCCCACACACGCGCAGCAGCCCCGCACCTACGACCTCGATTACCGCATCGCAATGAAGCCGGAGAGCGGGCTTGCCACCGTGACGATCAAACTGGCAGGTCAGAAACTTCCAAGCCGTCTGGTGCTGAAGGTCGACCCGGAACGTCATCGCAACTTCCGCGCCTCTGGCCTGCAGGGGACAGGACAGGAGGTGCGGTGGGAGCCCCAGGGACGCAGCGCTGAACTGCAGTACGACTTCGTCTTGAACCACCGGCGCAGTCGGGACAGTGGCTATGACTCATATATGCAGCGGGAGTGGGCCGTCTTCCGGGGGGACGCGCTCGTGCCGCGCATCCGAGTCACTGCACCCCGCAATTTACAGTCGCGCGCCACATTGCATTTTGCGATGCCCGCGGAATGGAACGTAGTCAGTGCACTCGGGCCAACCGAAGACAGCGCAATCTCATTCGATGATCCGAGGCGGCGCTTCGATCGACCCACCGGATGGTTCCTGGCCGGCAAGATGGGCCGACGCATCGAGCGCATTGCGGGTGTAACCACCACAGTGGCCGCTCCGCTCGGCAATGACGCCCGCCGCCAGGACATGCTCGCCTTTCTGAATTGGAATTTGCCCCGGCTGATCGAAGTCTTTCCAAAGTTTCCGCAGCGCCTGCTCATCGTGTCCGCCGGCGACCCCATGTGGCGCGGTGGCTTATCTGGACCCGCATCGCTCTTCATCCACGCCGAGCGGCCCCTTGTCAGTGAGAACCGCACGAGCACGCTGCTGCACGAGCTCGTGCACGTGGGGATGGGCATCCGCGGCGCGGAAGACAGCGATTGGATCGTAGAGGGCTTGGCGGAGTATTACTCGCTGGAGACGCTGCGCCGCTCCAAAGGCATCAGCCAGCTCCGTTATGAGGAAGCGCTCGATCGGCTGGAGCGATGGAGTCGCAAAGCGCCGAGCCTGCGGGTGGCGCAATCGAGTGGGCCTGTGACGGCGAAGGCGGTCATTACATTGAAAGCGGTCGATGAGGAAATTCGCGCGCTGACGGCCAATCGCCGGAATCTGGACGACGTGGCGGCACGCCTGGCTAACACGCCGCATCCAGTCACCCTGGATGACCTGCGCACCATCGCGAAGGACGTTGCGGGACGAGAGCTCGACGCGCTAGCTCGCATTCAGTAAACGGGCGGTGCGCGACCCAGCACGTGTCGTGTGATTTCCAGTGCGGTTTCCAGCGCGCGCAAGCCGTCCTCCCCCGTGACCACGGGAGGCGAGCCCGTGCGAATCGCATTCAGAAATGACTCGATCTCATCGAGAAGCGCATCTCCCTGGTCGAACGACTGCTCTTCGATGGCGACTTGTGCAACCGACTCGACCGGCGCAGCGCTCTTCTTGCGCACTACGCTCAGTATTTTCTGCTGCAGATCGATGGAGAGATAGGCGTCGTCCTGAAAAATGCGGATCTTACGTTCCTGCTTGAGGCTGACGCGGCTCGCCGTGGTGTTCGCAACACATCCGCCCACGAAGTGCAGGCGCGCGTTGACAATGTCGATCTCTCCGGAAAAGACGCTCGCACCGATTGCGTCGATCCGCTCGAGCGGCGCGCCGACGAGTTCCTGGATCAGGTCGATGTCGTGAATCAGCAGATCGAGAACAACGCTCACATCCGTACCGCGCAGTTTGAATGGAGCAAGCCGGTGCGATTCGACGAAACGGGGTGTCTTCAGTAGCTTGGTCGCTGCGACGATGGCCGGGTTGAAGCGCTCCAAGTGTCCCACCTGCAGCACACAGCCTCGCCGCTGGGCAAGCGCGATCAGCTCGCGCGCCTCTTCCACGGTCGCAGTGATCGGCTTTTCGACCAGGACATGAACGCCTTGCTCGAGGAACAGCTTGGCGAGCTCGTAATGAGCCGGCGTGGGTACGGCAATACTGACCGCCTGAACACGGCCCAACAGAGCCTGGTGATCAGCTAGCGCCTCGCAGTGGGTTTCCGCAGCAACTCTTGCCGCAGTCGCGGCATCTCGGTCCACGACGGCAACCAGTTTCGAGCCAGGCAACTTGGCGTACTTTTGCGCGTGAAAGCGCCCGAGGTAGCCAACACCAATGACTCCCGTTGCAATCGTTTCGGAGTTATCACGGCTTGTCATCCGTTCACCTTCGCAGCTGCGCCTCAACGGGATCATACCGAGTGCGGCGTGCAACCTAGGAGGCGATACCGTTGCTCAGCGTGGCGAACCCAGGGAAGATCCGCGCGCCCTTACTCACTCGTTTGACCTATGCCCCCTCGCCTGCGCTTCGAATTGCTCTTCGCCCTGGGTTGGATAGCCTTCGGTGTGGTGCTGCTGCCTGTCCTGGTCTACATCATCGGCACCCTGCTGCTAGGAACCTACACCAGCGGTGGCCTCGCGGCTTTCTACGTCAATCTGTTGCAGGACGCTCTCGCCGGTGCATGGGCGGCCTTATCTCTCATCTTCGGGCCTTATGTCGTGCTGATGCTCGCGCGATTGCCTCTGCTGCGGCGCGCTCGAGGCTCGCGCGAGCAGTTGGCCGACGAGGGAGGACATACATCGCAGACCTCACGCCCTGCCCGCGTCGAACCGCGTATCGGTTCCTAGTGGGGGTTAGCACAGCCATCCGCCGGTGATGCTCATCACAGTTTCTCCTACGGCTGGTGTGACGAAAATGGTCACACGGCTAAGCTCGCTGCTGGAGAGATGTCCTGAGGAAGGAGCAACCCTGTGTTCAGCAAGTGGTTCGGCTGGCGCAAGCCCGCCGAGGATGAGCGGGACGACCCCCCGACAGCTGCGCCAGTGCACGCACCCCAGCGTCGCCATGCTGCTGCACCGGCCAAGAGCGTGCCTGTCGAGAAGAGTGCGCAAGGCTTCGATCCCTATAACAGCGGCGCTTTCAAGCGAAAGAGTGCC
>CBJNAT010000368.1:0-4230 GCA_966434585.1 uncultured Gammaproteobacteria bacterium
CTTAAAGCTGCGCACTTTTCTTGCCACCTGACCAGCAGCAAGCTAGCCAGCGGCCGTTCATCCCCTCACGTGCCGCGCGACGTGGTCCACCTCGTCGCTGCTGCCGATGATGACGCTGCAGCGCTGGTGAATATCGGTTGGCTTCACGTCGAGGATGCGCTCGTTGGCGCCGCACAGCGCCTTGCCGCCGGCCTGCTCGATCAGCATGGCCATTGGGTTTGCCTCGTACATCAGACGCAGCTTGCCTTTAGGGGCCTTCTTCGTGGGCGGATACATGAACACGCCGCCTTGCAAGAGGATGCGGTGCACGTCCGCAACCATCGCTCCGACGTAGCGGCTCGAATAGCCCTGTTCCTGAGCCCAGTTGAGATAGTTTTGGTAGCCCTGCGGGAAACTGGCGCGATTGCCTTCGTTCACCGAATAGCACTTGTTCGTCTTCGGAATGCGCAGCCCCTGCGCGACCCGAATGAATGCACCGTAGTTCGGATCCAGCACGAACATGTCCACGCCCAGGCCGATGCTCAATACGAACACCGTCGAGGAGCCGTACAAGACATAACCCGCGGCAACTTGTTCGGCGCCGGGCTGTAGCAACGAATCCTCTGGCCGCGGCGAACGGCGATCCTTGCGCAGAATGCTGAAAATCGTGCCGACGGAGCCGCAGATGTCGAGATTGGAAGAGCCATCCAGCGGATCGAATAGCACGCAATATTTGCGCTCGGCGCTCTCGTCGCTGCGCAGGATCACCGGTTCATCGTTCTCTTCCGACGCGACGATCGCCACGCCTTCCCGCCCGCCGAGGGTGCGCAACAGGATTTCGTTGGCGATCACGTCGAGCTTCTGCTGTTGTTCGCCTTGCACGTTCTGCTGGCCGACAGTGCCGAGCACGTCATCGAGACGAGCGCGGCGTACATGCGCGGCGATCATTTTCGCCGAGATCGAGAGCGCCGACAGGATCCAGGAGAACGCGCCGGTCGCTTCGGGGTAGCGGGTCTGCTGTTCGAGGATGTGAGCCTGCAACGTGATGATGCTGGGCGAGGAGGGCGTGGGCGCAATGATCGGGGTCGCTGATGACATGCAAGGCCTCAGAATGCGGCGGATCGTGACTGTTCGACGGTCCTATCTAACAGCCGTGGACACGGCTGTCTACGAGCGCGCCATCGGTCGGCAGGGTGCTGGATGGGGTCGATACGCGATCACCTCGCCGCGTGATTGCGACGGGAATACGGCATCCGTTTGATCGGTCACGAGGAAAAGCGTCTCAGCCGATCCCTGATCGGCACCGCCCGCGAACTCCGGATTTAACTCCAGATCCACGAGTCACTGCCGATCTCCCTCGCAGGGGACTGTAACTTGTGATTGCCACCGCCGTGTGACGAACGCACGCCCTATACCTGACCAATTGAACGTTAACCACGGATCCGATGGCACTCCTCGAGCGCATCAAAGAGCTTTCCCGGCCGAGGGGCCTGCGCCTGACCATCCTGCTCGCCGTCGGGTTGGGCTTTCTGCTGCTTGCGACCGCGCAGTACCACATCGCAGGTCAGCTCCTCAGTCGCGAGCTCCAGCACCGCGAGATCGCCGACGCCTACGATCGTCTCGAAGGACTGCAGCGGGCGATCGTGACGCTCGGGGAGGATCTGCACTCAGTCGTTGGCGACTGGGCTAACTGGGACGAAACATACGAATACATCATCGGCACGAATCCCGAGTACATCGCCGACAACCTCGACCCGCAAACACTCACGCGGTTGCGCTTGAGCTTCTTCGTGATCGTCGACGAGCGCGGCCGTGTGATCTACGCCGTCGAACAGCGGGAGCCGTACGAACAGCTCAGGCCGCTGCCGATCGAGCGAGTGCAGGCGCTGGGCACGGACCCGCTGGTGGCGCCGAAAGGCCGCTCTTACACCGGACTCTTCGTCATGTCGAAGGGCGTCTATCTCATCAGTTCTCAACCGGTCGAGCGTTCGGTTCCGACGCATGCGCCGAAGGGCCGCCTGATCATGGCGCGTGCGTTGAGCGGGGTCGTGCCTTCGATCGCGCGCATCAGCTCCATGGACGTGGGCATCGTGCCGCCTGCATTGTCAGCAAGCTTGGAAGGCTCGAAGGTTTACCGCCAAGGGCTGCACACCGTGCACGCTGTGAGCGAGGCGGCCCTGGAAGGCTATACCCAGCTGCTCGATGTTCGCGGGGAGCGGCTTGCGGCGCTGCACGCGATCATCAATCGACCTGCGCAGAGCTCGATCCACGCCGCACGCATGTGGATGCTTGCAGCAACCGTGTTGATCGCAGCCGCGTGCTGTGGCGTCAGCATCCTCTACATCGAGCGCAAGGTGGTGAGGCCGATCAGCGGTCTCGCCTCTCAGCTGGAGCGGGTGGCTGAAGCGCCCGATACTTTGCCGCGAGTCGGACAGATGGACACGGCTGCCGAGCTCACCGTGCTCAGCAAGGCGATCAACAACATGCTCGGCAGAATCGAGGCCGAACAGAAGCTGCGTCAGGAGCACGCCGCCGTAGTGCGCGCCAATCAAATCAAATCCGAGTTCATCGCTACGATGAGCCACGAGATCCGTACTCCGCTCAACGGCGTGCTCGGCATGTGCGAGCTATTGCAGCGCACGGAGCTGGATCCGCGTCAGCGTCGGCTCGCCGATACGATCCTGCGCTCGGGGCGTTCGCTGCTCAACATCCTCAACGACGTGCTCGACTACTCGAAGATCGAGGCCGGCAAGATCGAGCTCACCAAATCGGACTTCTCCTTGCCGGAGCTCATCGAGAACGTGCTCGCAACCTTCAGTGCGGAAGCGCAGAACAAGAATGTGGTCCTCGAGAGCGAATTAGCGCCTGAGATGCCCACCCGTCTGATCGGCGATCAGCAGCGGCTGCGCCAGGTGCTGCTCAACCTCGTCAGCAACGCTGTGAAGTTCACTGTGGATGGCAAAGTGCGCGTGACGTGCGCGCTCGACAGCGTGGCGGGCAGTCAGGTCCACGTACGCTTCGATGTGAGCGATACGGGTAGCGGCATCGCGCCTTCTGCGCAGGCGCGCATCTTCGAGCCGTTCGAGCAGGCGCAGGGGCCCGCGCAGAAAACCGCCGGCGGCACGGGACTCGGTCTTGCAATCGCGCGACGGCTCGTCGTGGCCATGGGCGGTGAGATCGGCGTGCACAGCCGACCGAACGAAGGCGCGACGTTCTCGTTCACGGTCGATCTCGAGCGAGTCGCCGCCGTCGGCGCACCGATGTCGATCAGCGCGCTCAACACGAGCTGGCAGTTCGCACTCACGTTCTCGCCGCACGTGCTGCTCGTCGAGGACAACATCGTGAATCGCGAGGTCGTCAGCGCCATGCTCGAACAGATGAATTGCACGGTCACGGCCGTCGAAAACGGCGCCCAGGCATTGGACGTCTGCCAGCGCGAGCGTTTCGATCTCATCATGATGGATTGCGAAATGCCGGTCATGGATGGTCACGTCGCAGCGCTGCAGATCCGCGAGTGGGAACGCTCACAGGCCCGCAGCGAAGTGCCGATCGTGGCGCTGACCGCGAACGTGACGTCAGCCAACAAGCAGCGCTGCTTCGAGTCAGGCATGAATGTCTTTCTGACCAAGCCAGTGTCGCAGGCACGCCTGTCCCTCGCATTGGCGCAGGCACTACGCAAGGGGTCGCGCCCGCAGGTGGCATGAGCCTACCTCGATCGCCCGAACTCCTGAGCCCAGTACACGCCTGACTGCGTCTCGCGATCCTCGGCAAACGCCAGACCCAGCTCGGTGTAACTCGGGCTCATGATGTTGGCGCAGTGGCCGGGACTATCGAGCCACATCTGTACGACTTCGCTGGCCGTCGTGGGACCGGCAGCGATGTTCTCCGCGATCGCGCGCCATGCGTAGCCGGCCGCAGTGGCGCGCTCGCCGGGCGTGCTGCCGTCAAAGCCCTCATGTTGCAGCTTCTGGTGTCGCGCCATGCCGCGTGCGTGCGTTTCAGCGGCGCGGTTTAGTTGTGTATTCAGCTCAAGAGGCGGCACCGGATTGTACGAGCGCATTCCGCAACGACGCTGCGTCCTGCGTGCCTCGTTGACGAGGCGCAACACTTCGGTTCGAACAGCACTTGCGTCACCCGAGGGAAGCGTGCTCGCGGTGCTCGCCAACACGATCCAGTATTCGTCGCGCTCGCGATGGAAACCAAAGCGAGTGAATTTCGGCTGAGTGAGCGAATCGCAGAACTGAGCGCGCA
>CBJNAT010000369.1:0-4230 GCA_966434585.1 uncultured Gammaproteobacteria bacterium
ATGCTGGCGTCAACCAGTTCCCGCAGGTTGCTGCGGTCATTGCCAGGGCTGTATCGCCGCACGAATGACGGCACGGTCGCAAGCTGGGCATACAGTTGAGCTTGAATGGCCGTTCGTATCTCGCCTGGCATGCGATCGAGCTCGCTTCTCTCGTTGATGCGAATGTCCGGATCGTAGGCTCGAGCCGTCGCGCGCATCAGCTCGTTCAGGTGATTCACTGCGAGCGACGCTCGAGTTTCGGCCTGTGCCGCGCGATAGGCGCCATTCAGCTGATCGATGCCACGCACGACCTGACCTGCGATGCGCTCATTCAGATTCCGGATGTTCTCGGCGATGTCCTCGGCGCCGTCGATGTACTGACCGACGTACGGAATCCATTGGCCGATTTCCTCTACCGCCTCGATCGAGTCGTGTACGTAGCGCAGCCAGCTCGTATACGACACGTAGTGACCGACGGCGATGTCGTTCGCGATCATCGCCCGGTTGCTATAGGCGAGAAAATTGAGATGTCTGGCCGTCCAGACTGCACCGCTGTACGCCGCCGCATCGGCGGCATTGGTGACCTGGGACTTCTCCGTGACTTTCTGACCCGTGTTGAACATGAGCACGAGCACTGCGCTGGCAATCAGCACTCCGAAAAGCGCGATCGGTGCGATCTGCCCCTGTTGACGGCGGTCTGCGTCCATGCGGCTGAGCGTGCTCACGATGAGCTCGATGGCTTCGCGCCGGGCTGCCCTGGTGCGGATGCCGTGCCAGGGCTGCGAGCCGACTACTGGCCCTGAGTCTGTTGGTTGTAGTTGGACAGATTCTCAGTCTGCGCGGCGCGATTGCGTGCCGCGGTGGCTGAGGTTTGCGCGCGCGTGACATCCTGTGCCGCCGACTGACCTGCCATCTCTCGGCTCAGGCCGGCCATCTGATTCTGCAGCACGTCTCCGAAAGCAGCGAACAAGCCGATGCCGGCAACTGCAACGAGCGCCGTGATGATGATGTACTCGCTCATGCCCTGGCCGAATTGCCGGGAGCGGAAGCGACGGTGCGGTGAGGTGAGTTGGGTGACAGACATGCGAAGCCCTCCTGGTATGGAATCGATCCGTGACGTGCGCATTGCGCTATGGGCGGAAAGCTACGGCCTGCCGCGCGCCGGCTCAATCGGCGCTAACGGTGTGTTTGTGCAGAAATACAAGGGCCGGCTTAGTCATCCACCTCCGCGCCCGCAGCCCGCACAAGCTCGCGTGTGCGTTGCGCCACGATCTCGAGGGCCTGCTGGTCCGTGCTACGCAAGACGAGCGTCGTCCCGTAACGGCCTTCTCTTTGAAAGGGATAACTACCGATCTCCACCTCCGGATGCCGGTTCTGGAGTTGCCGCAACGGTTCGGCAATCGCGCTCTCGGCCGCGTATGCAACGATCGAGCGGGAGAGCAACACCGCGCCACCTGCGAGTTTAGATTCCAACGACGCAAGCATTGCCCGCATCACAGCCGGAATACCTGCCATGACGTAGACGTTCTCGAAGAAGAACCCGGGTGGGCCGCCCGTGGAGTTATCGATGAGCCCGGCGCCTCTAGGCACCATCGCCATGCGCAGGCGCGAAGCCATCACATCGGGCGGCGCCGCACGTTGACGGATCAATGCCGCAATCTGCGGATGCTCGATGAGCTCGACGCCGAACGCCTTGGCGATGCACTCCGCAGTGATGTCGTCATGCGTCGGGCCGATACCGCCCGTCGTGAACACGTAATCGAAGGTGCTGCGCAGCTCGTTCACGGTCGCAACGATCGTCTCCTCCACATCGGGAATGACACGCGCGTGCTGCACACGGATGCCCCAACCGCCGAGCGTCGTCGCAAGGTCGCGCAGATTCGTGTCCTGCGTGCGGCCGGACAAGATCTCATTGCCGATGATGATGACGGCTGCGGTTACGATGCGATCGCTCATGTGCTGCACCTTTATGCCTTAAACCCCTTTGCTACGACATACACCTCCCTCGATCTGGATCTCGAGGCTGCCGGCTTGCGCACGGACACTTTTTCGAACGAGGTGCGCACGTCTTTCAAATAGGCATCGGAACCACTGCCCTGAAATACTTTGGCCACGAAGTTGCCCTGCGGTTTGAGCACACGACGGGCCATATCGAGGGCCAGTTCTACCAGGTAAATGGATGAGCCTTGATCCGCGGAGTCGATACCCGTGATGTTGGGCGAAATATCCGAGATCACCAGGTCGATCTTCGCGCCGTTGAGTGCGGTGAGGATCTGGTTGAACACCGACTCCTCCGTAAAGTCGCCTTGAATGAAGTCGACGTTCTTCAGCGGCTCCATCGGCAAGATGTCGGTGGCGAGCACGCGCCCCTTGTCCCCGACGAGTCGGCCCGCGACCTGCGACCAGCCTCCAGGCGCGGAGCCCAGATCCAGGATCAGCATCCCTGGGCGGATCAGTCTGTCCTTCTCGTTCAACTCGATCAGTTTGTAACTGGAACGCGAGCGGTAGCCTTCCTTCTGCGCCTGTTTGACGTATGGATCATTGACGTGTTCCTGCATCCAACGATGGCTGCTCTTGGATCGGGCCATGGGAAAAATCAACCGGGGTTGCGCAAAGGGACGATAGAATCCGCGGCGCATTCTAACCTTCCTCTGCCGGGTACAACCGGCCAGGATCTGCCTGTGATACGCATAACCGAGCTCTCGCTACCGCTCGATCACTCCGCCGACGCGCTGCGCAAGGCCATCGTCAAGCGCCTGAAGATCCTGGACGCCGATCTGCTGGATTTCACGGTGTTCAAACGCAGCTACGATGCGCGCAAGAAAAATAGCGTCATCACGTTCGTCTACATCATCGATCTGACGGTTCGCGATGAGGCGGCGGTCCTGCAGCGCTGCGCAGGCGATCCGCATGTGCGCCCGGCGCCGGACACCCGTTACCACCCGGTGGCGCACGCGCCGAGCGGCCTTGGCGAACGACCGCTGGTCGTGGGTTTCGGGCCGTGCGGATTGTTCGCCGCACTGTTGCTCGCACAGATGGGATTCAAGCCGATCGTGCTGGAGCGCGGCCGAGACGTTCGTCGGCGCACTCAGGACACGTGGGCGTTGTGGCGCAAGAAGATTCTGACGCCGGAATCCAACGTGCAGTTTGGCGAGGGCGGTGCCGGTCTGTTCTCGGATGGCAAGCTCTACAGCCAGATCAAGGACCCGAAGTTCTACGGTCGCAAGGTGATGCACGAGTTCGTTCGCGCGGGTGCGCCGGAGAACATCCTGTACGTCAGCAAACCGCACATCGGCACCTTCCGACTCACTGGCGTCGTTGCGCGGATGCGTGAGGAGATCATCGCGCTCGGCGGCGAGGTGCGCTTCGAGAGCAGGGTCACGGATGTGTTGATCGAGAAGGGTCAGCTCGAAGGCGTGATGCTGGCCAATGGCGAAACGATCCGCAGCCGCCATGTGGTGATGGCGGTGGGCCATAGCGCTCGCGATACGTTTCGCATGTTGCATGCACGCGGTGTGTACATCGAGGCAAAGCCTTTCGCGCTGGGCTTTCGCATCGAGCATCCGCAATCGCTCATCGATCAGGCTCGCCTCGGCAAGTACGCAGGCCACCCAGGGCTCGGCGCCGCCGACTACAAGCTCGTGCATCAGGCGAAGAATGGTCGCGCGGTTTACAGCTTCTGCATGTGTCCCGGCGGTACTGTCGTGGCCGCAACGTCCGAGCCGCGACGCGTGGTGACGAACGGCATGAGCCAGTACTCCCGTAACGAACGCAATGCCAATGCCGGCATCGTGGTAGGCATAGACCCGAAACAGGACTTCCCCGATGGCCCGCTTGCCGGAGTGGCATTGCAGGAGCGGCTCGAATCCCTGGCATACGAGTTCGGAGGGAGTGATTACTGTGCCCCAGGGCAGCTTGTTGGCGACTTCGTTCGTGGTGTGCCATCCACTGCGTTCGGCGAAATCGAGCCTTCATATAAACCCGGCGTGCGTCTGGGCGACCTCTCGCCCTCGTTGCCTGACTATGCGATCGAGGCCATCCGCGAAGCGCTGCCTGCATTCGGCAAACAGATTCGCGGCTTCGACCGCCACGACGCGGTGCTCACCGGCGTCGAGACGCGCACGTCGTCGCCGGTGCGCATCACCCGCGATGACGACACTTTGCAGAGCCTCAACGTGCGTGGCCTGTACCCCTGCGGCGAAGGCGCGGGATATGCGGGTGGCATTCTGTCGGCGGGTGTCGATGGGATCA
>CBJNAT010000370.1:0-4220 GCA_966434585.1 uncultured Gammaproteobacteria bacterium
CGTCACGAACGCCGGAAACAGGTTCGAAAGAATCCCCACCGAATCGTTCTTGCCGAAGATGAAGTAGCTCAAGAGCAAAAGGCTGCCGGCGGCGCTCATGTACCAGAAGAGCGGCGGCATGACCGGCTTGCCCGAAGCTTTCGAGGCGATGAGCTGCACGACCCAACGGCCGGCGAATAGCAGTACACCGAGATACCCGATTAGCTTCCAGGGCGTGATCGTCACGCCGTAGGCGACGACTAGAATGTTATTCATTGCAGTCACGAGCCCTAGCGAGGCAGCGCACGAGCGTCGCGATGGGGCGACGACCACGACCGCTGCAGAGTTCCTGTGCAGACGGATCCAGCCTAGCCAAGCAGTTCGCGGAAAGCGAGGCGTTCGAGTCCGACACGTCGATGGTCGACCCGCGAAGCGATGAAAGGTAGCGCTTCTGACCTACTGCCTGCAGTCTCACACCAGAGTGACGGGCGCGTGACGATGCTCCTATGATCCGCCATCTTGGCTCTCAGGACTGCCGAATGAACTGGCGCATCAAGCCCCTCGCAGCCATCTTGGCCACTGCTGAACAACGCTCCCTCTCGCGCACGCTCGGCGCGTTCCAGCTCACGATGCTCGGTGTCGGCGCCATCATCGGCACGGGTATCTTCGTGCTGACCGCAGAAGCGGCGCAAAAGGCCGGCCCGGGCATGATGCTGTCGTTCGTCATTGCGGGCTTCGTCTGCGGGGTCACGGCGCTCTGCTATGCAGAGATCGCTTCCATGGTCCCTGTCTCCGGTTCCGCTTACACCTATTCGTATGCGGTGCTCGGCGAGGCGGTTGCGTGGATGGTCGGGTGGGCGCTCATTCTCGAATACGCGGTCTCGGCGAGTGCGGTGTCGGTCGGGTGGGCAAATTATTTCGTGGGCTTGATGGAGCGAACGTTCGCAATCCACATGCCGGAGGCGCTCACTCGTGCCCCGGACGCCGGCGGGATCGTGAACATACCGGCGGCCGTCATCGCGATGCTGATGACGGGACTGCTCGTCATCGGCACGCGGGAAAGCGCGACGGTCAACGCCGTGTTGGTGGGGATCAAGATTGTCGCCCTGATCATCTTTATCGCATTGGCCTTGCCGGTACTGAATGCGGATGAGTTTGAACCGTTCGCGCCGAACGGCTTCACGGGAGCGATCTCAGGGATGGGTATTGGCGGTGCGGCGGCCTCGATCTTCTTCGCCTATGTCGGCTTCGATGCGGTGTCAACCGCCGCCGAGGAAACCAAGCATCCGCAACGCAACGTACCGATCGGCCTGATTGCCAGTCTGGTGATCTGTACGGTGTTCTACCTGCTCGTGTCAGCCGCGGCCATCGGTTCAGTTGGGGCGCAACCGGTCGCGGACCCCGCGACTCATGTCGCGTATGAGCCCGGCTCTCCCGCCATGGCGGAGGCTTGCGGCCGGCCCGAGCACGCCGAGGCGCTCGTCTGCAGCGGCGAGCCGCTTGCCCATGTGTTGTCCGAGTTGGGCTGGAAGAGAACATCACAGCTGATCGGTCTCGCTGCGTTCCTTGCGCTGCCGTCGGTCATTCTGATGATGATATTCGGTCAGACGCGGATTTTTTTCGCGATGGCGCGTGACGGACTCATACCGTGGCACGACGGGCTCACGCGGATTCATTCACGCTTTCACACCCCGCACGTAGTTACGCTGATCACGGGGATCGGCGTGACCGTTCTCGCCGCGTTCATTCCGCTCGGACGATTGGTGGATATCTCCAACAGCGGGACGCTCATGGCATTCATGGCGGTAGCCCTGGGTGTGCTGATCCTGCGGGTGCGCGAGCCCGGGCGCGAGCGTCATTTTCGTACGCCGGCAATCTGGGTCATCGGTCCGCTGGCGCTCCTCGGTTGCGGCTTCCTGTTCGTCTGGTTGCCGCTGCGCACCCAGGCCACGTTCGCGATCTGGATGCTCGTTGGTCTCGCGCTCTACGTGCTGTATGGCTATCGCAAGAGTCCGCTCGCGTCGGTCGCTCGCTGATGTGCGGACACCCGCGCGGATGCGCCTGCCGCAGCGAGGAACACACTCAGATCGCCGTCGGGCCAGCTTCTGTTTCGCCCAGATAGGCCGCTTTCACTTTGGGGTTCGCGGCCACTTCGGCGGACGCACCCGAGAGGGTTACTGTGCCCGTCTCGAGTACGTAGGCGCGATGGCTGTGCTGTAGGGCTGCGTTGGCGTTCTGTTCGACCAGGAGCACGGACGTGCCCTGTGCGTTCACGGCCTCGATGGCTTGAAAGATCGTGTGCACGACGAGGGGCGCAAGCCCGAGCGATGGTTCATCCAACAGCAGTACGGATGGCCGGCACATCAACGCGCGTGCAATGGCTAACATCTGCTGTTCGCCGCCCGAGAGCGTGCCTGCACTCTGGTCGATGCGCTCTTTCAGTCGCGGGAAGATGTGGAACGCCTTGTCGAGGTCCCGCGATACATCGCCGTCCGTGCGCGTGTAGGCGCCGAGCGCCAGATTCTCGCGCACGCTCAAGTTCGCGAAGATGGCGCGGCCTTCGGGCACGAGACTCATGCCGCTGCGGACGATCATGTGTGTCGGACGCTTCGCGATCGATTCGCCCCGATAGCGGATCTGTCCCGCTGTCGCGCGTACGAGGCCCATGATCGTGCGCAAGGTCGTCGACTTGCCCGCACCGTTCGCGCCGATCAGCGTGACGATCTCGCCTTCGTTCAATGTCAGGGACACGCCCTTCAGCGCCACGACGGCGCCGTAATTCACTGCAAGGTCCCGAACCTCGAGGATCATGCGCCGCCCAGGTAGGCTTCGATCACGCGCGGATCGGACTGGATCTCAGTCGGCGTCCCCGTCGCGATGGTGGAACCGTAGTCGAGAACGTGCACCCGTTCGCACACGCCCATCACGACCTTCATGTTGTGTTCCACCAGCAGCACGGCCATGCCGAAGTGGTCGCGGATCCAGCGGATCAGTTCCATCAGATCGTGCGCTTCCTGCGGATTCATGCCGGCAGCCGGTTCATCGAGGCAGAGCACGCACGGCTGTGTCGCCATCGCCCGTGCTATCTCCAGACGCCGTTGCAGACCGTAGGCGAGGCTCTGCGCGCGGTCGTCGGCCAACCGCTCGAGCTTGAAGATCTTCAACAGTTCGCGCGCCTCGTGATCGATGCGGGCTTCTTCTTCGCGATGGCGCTTCGTGTGGATCATGCCGTCGAAGACGCCGGCCTTCTGCTTGCGATCGAAGGCGACTTTCACGTTCTCGAGCACCGTCATGTTCGGGAACAGGCGGATGTTCTGGAAGGTGCGCGCAATGCCGAGGCTGTTGATGTCGCAAGGCTTGCGTCCTGCGATGTTCTGGCCCTGCAGCAGCGCCTTACCGGCGGTGGGCGTATAGACGCCGGTGATGACGTTGAACAGCGTGGTCTTGCCTGCGCCGTTCGGGCCGATCAGTCCATACAAATCGCCCTTCTCGATGGCGAGCGAGACGGCGTTGACGGCAACCAGGCCGCCGAAGCGCATCGTAACTGCCTGCAGATCGAGAAGTGCTGCCACGGTCATTCCTTGACGGTCGGCGCGGCGGCCGGTTTGCTGCTGCGCCGGCGCGCGAAATCGATGCTGCCGAAGAGACCTTGCGGCCTGAAGATCATGATGAGGATCAGCAGAAGGGCGAAGGCGACCATGCGGTATTGCGCCGAGATCCGCAGTACCTCGATCAGCACGGTGTAGGTGATCGCACCCACCACGGCGCCGAGATTGGAGCCGAGGCCGCCGATCACGACCATGATGATGAACTCGATCGACTTGATGAAGGTGAAGGAGTTCGTGTGCAGATACATGTTGTAGAAGGCGAACAGTCCGCCCGCCATGCCTGCGAACGTCGATGAGACGACGAAGGCGAGCACTTTCACCCGGGTCGTATCGACGCCCATGGCTTCCGCGGCGATCTCATCCTCGCGCACCGCGATCAAGGTGCGACCGAACGACGAGCGGATGAGACGGTGCACGACGATGACGGTGAGGATCGCCATGAAGCTGACCCAGCCGAAGGCGGCCAGATTCGGAATGCCGGTGTAGCCGCGCGCGCCGCCGATCGCGTCGATGTTGAGGATGAGCACACGAATGATCTCGCCGAAGCCGAGCGTGACGATGGCAAGGTAGTCGCCGCGCAGTCGCAGCGACGGTACGCCGACGATGAAGCCGCCGATGGCAGCCAGCAGCCCG
>CBJNAT010000371.1:0-4215 GCA_966434585.1 uncultured Gammaproteobacteria bacterium
GGGCGGCCAGATATTCTACGGCAACAGTTTCATCTGCGACGAGCGGGGCGACATCGAGGCCTCCAAGACCGATTGGGATCTCACCATCGCAGTGAATCTGACTGGCACTGCAGCGATGAGCCACTGGGCCGCGCAGTACTGGAAAGCATCGGGGCCTTCGGCAGGTCGCGCAATCGTGAATACGGCTTCGCCCGCGGGCACGAACCCGCTGCCAGGAAGCGCGCCATACTGCGCAAGCAAAGCGGGCGTCATCGCTCTCACGATCACATCAGCGGCCGAGTTGTCTTCGCTCGGCGTGCGTGTCAATGCCATCGCACCGATGGCGCGCACGCGCTTGGCGGAAGCAGTCGAGGCACTGGCCGAGGTGCTGCGCAAGCCCGAACACGGCTTCGACCGCATCGCAGCGGAGCACGTCTCGCCGTTGGTGACTTACCTTGCCTGCGCTCGCTGCCGCTTCACAGGTCGCGTGTTTGGCGTGGAGGGCGATGACATCTATCTATTCGACGGCTTCAGTGCTCGTCAGCATTTCAACAACGATCGGCGGCAGTGGACACTCGCGCAGATCGAGCAGGCGTTGCAAGACGTGGACCTGCAGGACCGCGGCTTCATGATTGCACCGGGGATGCGAGTTCCCGTGAGCCAACCATCCGACGACACCCTGAACGATCTGAAATCAGCGGGAAACACGCCGGTTGACTAGAACCTATCTCAAAATCGCCGAGAGACGTTTATTGGCGTTCCGCCGGAGCGCAGGAACCGCAGCATATATGCAGATATGTGAGGATTCCGAGCACCGCCGGAACGTCAAGAAATCGGCTCGCAGGCATTTTGAGATAGGTTCTAGAGATGCGCTTTGCGCGGGTCAGTTTCGCTACGAGGGTTCGACGATGGCGGTATCCAGCGATGAAGTTCGAATGGCGTTCAGCGCCTTTCCAGCGGGTGTGACCATTGTCACGAGTGCGAACGCGGCGGGCGAGGCATTCGGTGCTGCCGTGAGTGCCTTCATGTCGGTGTCCCTCGATCCGCCACTCATCCTGGTGTCGTTGAATCGCGCTTCCAAGACGGCTGCGGCCATCACCGCGCACCCGCACTTCGTCGTGCATTTCGTGAACGAGGCGACGGCCGGCTTGGCATTGCGATTCGCGTCAGGTTCTGGAGAAGGCAAGTTCGACGGACTACGTATCAGCAAGACGCAGAACGCAGTGCCTGTTCTGCTGGACTGCGAGACGAGATTGTCTTGCTCGGTACACGCGCAGCACGACGGTGGCGATCACGTTCTGTTCGTTGGGCACGTAGAGCACATCGAAATTCCCGAAAGCGCTCGATCGCGTTCCGTTGCTTGGTACGAGCGCCAGTTCTGCCAGCTCGTTACACTCCCTCTGTGCTAGTTCGGCTCGCGGCGAGCGGTGTCAGCTTCCCGCTCAGCCGCGATCAACTTCTCCATCAACCGTCGTGCACGTACGGCTGCGTTGTCGATCGACAGCAACGCAGGCTTTCCGGCCCAGATGCTGCGCGGGCATGACGGCCTAACTTAGCTCCACTAGTGGCTTCACGTGGTGGGCATCAGAGCCCGGAATTCTGGGTTCCGGCCTCCGCGCGCTGCGGAGGTGGGAATCCAAACCGAACTTCCCGGATACCCGCTTCCGCGGGCATGACGGAAGTTACCGGCAAAGCGGGACATCGAGATACGACGTTCATCGCCTGGCGCCGCAAAGCGCCGCTGCAGTTTCGCTCATCGTTGCTGCGGCCGTGTTTCCCGCAGCCGAACAGCGTTGCGGGCCAGCTTGCGCCGCGCAGGAGATCGAGACGTCTCTGATCGCAAGATCGCCCGCGGGCATGCAGCGCACGGCGTACTCCGTCGTGCCGTCCGCTCTGCGCTGGCCCGTCGTGCGCAGATACCAATCGTTACCCGAGGCGGGTGCCGTCTCCTTCACACGGGCCCGACAGTCCTTGGTGGCCCCGTCGCGGCAATAGCGCTCTTCGCACGCCTTGAGCTCACCGCTTGTGCACGCCTGCTCCAGCTTGCGTTCGTCGGCCTTCAGGAGTGCCGGCCCGCCGCTGCGAGTCCACTCGTTGCAGGCCTGCGTCTCCCCCGCGTCACAACGACTGCTGAGCGCCTGCAGCTCGGTCTCCGACTTGGCTACCGGTTTCAAGGGGAGTGTTGATGATTTGGTTACATCCGAACGCTTTCTGCCGGTGCTGATGCCCGGCACGACCTTGGCGTCGCTCCCGCAGCGCTCGTCCGAGTAGATGCGGGTGCCATCCGGTGCAGTACACATATAGATTTGTGCCGGCAGAGTGGCGGGCAACACCAAGCCAGCGAGCAGGATGAGGCGGGCGAACGCACGTTCCATGCGCCGATGCTAGCGGTGCCCAGCCCGTCGCTCCAAGCCGCGAGTTCCGAGTGTGCGAACCGGGTATCAGGAACGCCCCTGGAGTCTGGGACGTACCGTGTCTAGGCATACGGCGCGGTCGCTGCTAACGTCGAAACGCACGAGCGCTGCCGATGTCCAACTTGGGGGTCAGTCGTAGTCGGGAGGGGTCGGGGGATGCAAACAACGGAATCAGCGTCAGTCCGTTCCGGGCACATGCCGGAGACCCAGGCGGCTTATCCGCCACGGGACCAGACGCCAGTCAGTGTCGAGCAGGCCAGCGTGGCCGCGCGGCTCATCAGCCGCTTGATGGCCGCCTTCGGCAATCCGCGTGTGCAGTTCGAGCTCTGGAACGGCGAACGGGTGTCGGCGCCCGGCGTAACGCCCGTCGCTACGCTGCGCGTTCCCGACCGCGCCAGCCTCTTGAAGCTCTGTACGGATCCCGACCTGCAGTTCGGGGAGCTGTACAGCGAGCGGCGCATCGACGTCGAGGGCGACTTCCTGGCATTCCTCGAGGACATCTACCGCGGCAAGCCCGCCGACAGCAACGCCATCGCGGTGTTGCGCCGTATTGCCGCACGTCTGCACCGTAGGCCGGCCAATTCGCTCGAAGGTTCCAAGCACAACATTCACACCCATTACGACATCGGCAACGAGTTCTACTCGCTCTGGCTCGGCCGGACGATGGCGTACACCTGCGCGTACTTTCCGACGCCCGACGCAACGCTCGACGAAGCCCAGGTCGCGAAGTTCGATCACGTGTGCCGCAAGGTGTGCTTGCAGCCCGGTGAGCACGTCATCGAGGCGGGCTGCGGCTGGGGCGGCCTTGCCATGCACATGGCGCGTCACCACGGCGTAAAGGTCCGCGCGTTCAACATCTCGCGCGAGCAGATCGCATTTGCCCGTGAGCGCGCCAAAACCGAAGGCTTGAACGGGCAGGTCGAGTTCATCGAGGACGACTACCGCAACATCAGCGGTCAGTGCGATGCGTTCGTCTCGGTGGGCATGCTCGAACACGTGGGTGTAGAGAACTATCCCGACTTCGGCCGAGTGATCGATCGCGTGCTGACGCGCAACGGCGGGCGCGGACTCATTCACACCATCGGCCGCAACATCGCAAAGCCGATGCACCGCTGGATCGACCGGCGCATTTTCCCCGGCGGCAACCCGCCGTCCCTCAAGCAAATGATGGACATCTTCGAGGGCAGCGATTTCTCGGTGCTCGACGTGGAGAACCTGCGCTTGCATTACGCGCGCACGCTGCAGCTCTGGCACGAGCTGTACGAGCAGAACATCGATCAAGTGCAGCGGATGTTCGACGAGCGCTTCGTGCGGATGTGGCGGTTGTACCTGTTGGGTTCGCGCGCGGCTTTCACCTCTGGCGAGCTGCAGCTCTTTCAGGTCGTGTTTGCACGCCGCACCAACAACGATGTGCCGATGACGCGCGAGCATCTCCACCGCGGGTGAATCGATGGAAGCATGCGACATCCTGATTGTCGGCGGCGGCCCCGCCGGCTCGACGTGTGCCCGAGCACTCACACGTGCCGGCTTCGACGTGGCGATCCTCGACAAGGCGAGCTTCCCGCGCGACAAGGTGTGCGCGGGTTGGATCACGCCGCAGGTGATCGAAGAACTCGAGCTCGACCTCGACGACTATCGCCGCACTCGCGTGCTGCAGCCGATCACTTCCTTCATCGCCGGTCTCGGTACCTATCCTGCGCAGCGGGTGAGTTACGGTCATGAAGTGAGTTACGGAATTCGCCGCTGCGAGTTCGACGAGTACCTGCTTCGCCGCAGCGGCGCTAGCTTGCTGCTCGCTGCGTCGTTACAGCGTCTGCAGCGA
>CBJNAT010000372.1:0-4215 GCA_966434585.1 uncultured Gammaproteobacteria bacterium
ATTCCATGCGGATTCAGTGGAGAAACACGGGCTTAAAGACGTAACCACTACATGTTCGTGTAAGGCTTACAGGAATATGGCGCCCCGGACAGGAGTTGAACCTGTGACCTCGCCCTTAGGAGGGGCGCGCTCTATCCAGCTGAGCTACCGGGGCATTGGGAGTGGCCGCAAGCATAGCGAGACCGGTGCGTGCAGGAAACCATCATGAGCGAGTCTCCTCCAGCGGGTAGCCGAAGCGTGCAAGCGGCAGGTTGTAGCGCGCCGCAATCGCGGTGTTGCTCGCGCGAAAGTATTCATGGATTCGCGCTCGCAGCGCCGGATCGAGGGTGACGGCCTTGCGGCAGCTCGGCGCCACGGGCAAACGCAACCATCGCAGCAGGGGCTCTCGCCGCCGATACCACCACTTCGCGCGCGTGAAGTACCGCTTGTGAAGCACCGAGCGCGCGGTGAACAGATTGAGCTTCCGCAGGATCACCAACTCGGCCGCCGCCAGTGATGCGTTGACGATCTCGTACGAAGGCGGCTCATCGAACGCCAAATCGAGCTCGCTCGCAAAGCGCTGGAGGAAGACCCGAACGTCGGCGGCAAATTCTTCGTAGAGATAAATGCGCACGTTGGCTCGACCGAACAGCTTGCAGTACTGATCGAGCACAGGCGCGTAATCGAAGTGCTGCCAGCTGAAGAGCGGCGCTTTGTACCAGTACCGGAGCGCACCCCAGCCCCGCTCCTGAGCGAGCAGGTAGTGCTCGATGTCGTACGTGCCACCGGCGCGCACATACTGCGCATAACACGCTTCAAACAGGCTGGGCTGCGCGCGCAGGAACACCACGATCGTCGCCTCAGGAAAGCAGCCGTGGATGCGGTTCGCGAGCTCGCGCGTGAGCAGGTCTCCGAGTCCACCGTTATGCAGATAACCCGTCAAGTTCTCTTCGCAGATGAACAAGCGTCGCTCAGCGGCTGCCGCACGCAGGCTAGCGCGGGCGCGTTCCGCGGAGAACTCGTAGGCACGCGGCGCTATCAACGTCTCCCGCACCAAGTCTCGATCGATAAAGCACCCGTGTCGCACGACCGGATAGCACTGTTGCTGAAACCACTTGGTCGCTGTCTTGTGATAACCAATATGAATGAGGGGGCGCTCACTGCACGCCCAGGCAGGAAGCGAGCTACTTGGGGGTGTGCCGGGCTGCACCGTCAACGGAATGTCATCCGATGGGCGATGACACCGGGTCCATGCACATATCTGGGTGGGAAATCCTCACTCAGAAGCGTTGCCCTCCCACCTAGAACTCCCTTGCAGATAGCCGACGCCCGACGGTGTAATCGGGACCGCCTGCCGGTTCCGGCACGGTGAAGAAGAACGTCGCGCCTGCGCCCACTTCACTCTTCGCCCATATCCTGCCGCCGTGACGCTCGATCAGGCGCTGCACGATCGCGAGCCCCACGCCGCTTCCTGGATACTCCCGCTCGCTGTGAAGTCGCTGGAACAGCCCGCCGAGTTTCTCTGCGTAGCGCATGTCGAAGCCACTGCCGTTGTCGCGCACATAGAAGACGGTCTCGCCATCGCAATGCTCACAATTCACTTCTATCTGGGGATGGGCCTGGTGTGCGGAGAATTTGAGCGCGTTGCCGATCAGGTTCTGCAGTACCTGCCGCAGCATGGTCGGATCGCCACTGACGCTGGGCAATTCGCCGATGTGGAGGGATGCCTGCGGGTATTGCACGAGCAAGTCGGCCGTGACCTCGCGCGCCAACTCGGTGAGTGCGATCGGCCGCCGCGTCAGAGTGGCCTGACCGGCACGGGAATATTCGAGAACTTCGTTGATCAAGCGGTCGAGCTTAGACGCGGCTGCGCAGATCCTGTCGAGCAATGCGCGGCCATCATTGGACAGAGCTGCGCCTTCGTACTCCTGTAGGAGCGTCGTAAAGCCGAAGATGGCTCGCAACGGGGCACGCAAATCATGCGAGACCGTATAAGCGAAGCCCTTCAAGTCGCGGTTGGCCAGCTCGAGTTCCTGCGTGCGCGCCAAGACACGTTCCTCGAGCGTGGCATTCATCACTCGCAGCTCGGCTTCGATCATCTTCAAATGCGTGACGTCACGCCCGATCGCGAGCACGCTTTCGATTGCACCTCGAGCATCGCGCTCTGGCACGAAGGTGAAGCTGACATGGAGGGCGCCTTCTTCGAAGGCAAACTCGATGAGCTGCCGTTCGTCCACCGCACGCTTCAAAGCAGCCAGCATCGGACCTGTCGGCTCGCTGAACTCGAGGTGTTTCGATGCGAGCTTCTGGCCTGGCTTCTGGCTAATGTAATTGGGCGATGACCGCGTGCTCTCGTACCGCTGCACCGCTGGATTGGCATAGACGAGCCGCAACTCGCTGTCGTATCGCAGTATGTAGTCTGGAGAATGTTCGGTCAGCGTCCGAAAGTGTTGCTCGCTTTGACGTAGGTTCTCCTCCGCTCGCTTCAGTGAAGTGAGATCGCGGCCAGTGACAATGATCGAGACCACATTCCCGTGCTCATCGCGCTCCGGCACCATGCGGATGTGGTGCCACGCAGGGATTCTGTTCGGCGGACTGACCAGGTACTCCACATCTTTCGACACACCCGTGCGTGCTAGCTCCTTGACGCTCGCCTCCGCACGCGCCGTACGCGGGTTCTCGGGCCAAATTTCTGAATTGAGCTTGCCTAAGACCTCCACTTCGCTGACGCCAAAGAAATCCCGCAGCGCGCGATTGACGAACATATACCGGCCGTTCGTGTCGTATTGCGCTATGAAATCGGACGTGTGTTCCAGGATGTTGCGAAAGCGGTCTGTGGACGGCGGCGCTGCTGCCTCATGTGCAACCGATCGAACCTGAAGTACGACGCGCGGCACATCGGAGCCGGGCTCGGAAACCGGCGAGATCGTCCATCGTTGCATGGTCGAAGGAGCGGCAAACGGATTCTGCACCTGCAGATCGACCGGTTCACGCGAACGGATACAGCTATCGCAAGCGGCAATGACGTCAGTGGCGAGCTCGCTTGGGAAAACACGGCAGAGAGGTTGCCTCAGACAGTCAGCGCGCGGCCTCCCCAGCAGCCGCTCCCAGGCGCCATTCGCATCGATGCCTTGCCACTCTTCTCCCTGGGCGCGACCGATGACGAACAGTGCATCCCCCAGTGCATCTAGAATTTCGTGCGAGTCCCCCATCGCATGGACCATCTGGCGCGCAGAGTGGGCAAACCTGCGCTGTCGAGTGAGGCCCGTCAATCGGTGTTCACCTAGGCGCGACCCGTGCAAGCCGCGTGGGCACCGTTTAGAGCACTACCGCAGAGCGCTCCGCAGCCACGCGCAAGTCTCTGCGATGGCTTGCGCGCCTTGTGGGTAAAGAGGCGAGCCGTAGAACCCGTGGATCATGCCGTCATAGTTGGAATACTGGACCGGCACTCCGGCCGCCCGCAGGCGCTCGGCGTACTCGAGTCCTTCATCGCGCAACGGATCGAATTCCGCGGTGAGCACGAATGCGGGCGGCAGCCCGCGCAGATCGCGAGCGAGCAGCGGACATGCATGCTCGTTCTGCGCATCGGCCGCGTCGCGCAGGTAATGATCCATGAACCACACCATCGTGGCTTGAGTGAGAAAGTAGCCTTCACCGTTCTCAACGTGAGATCGAGTGGCACGGCTGTAGTGAGTCGTGACCGGGTAAATGAGCACTTGACCGCGCAAAGCGGGGCCCCCTTCATCGCGTATCCGAAGCGTCGTCGCCGCGGCAAGATTGCCACCAGCGCTATCACCGGACACGGCCATGCGCGTAGGGTCGCCGCCGATCGAGCTCGCATTCGCGCTTGCCCATCGCGTCGCCGCCAAACAGTCCTCCGGTGCCGCTGGGAACTTGTGTTCCGGTGCGAGCCGGTAATCCACGGAAACGACGACGCACGATGCGCCCGCGCAAAGGTCACGGCAAACGGCGTCGTGTGTCTCGATGTTGCAGATTACCCAGCCGCCCCCGTGGAAGTACATGAGTATCGGAAACGGACCCGTCCCCTGGGGCGTGTAGATTCGAATAGGCAGCGGACCGCCATGACCCTCGATCAGTCGGTCCTCTGTATGTGCGACCGGCGTTTTCGGCCAGGGATTGCGCTCGAACTCCTGCAACACACCTCGGCGGGCAACCTCTGCGGGAAACGTTTGCAGCGGGGGCAGGTTCATGGCCTGCATGAGATCGAGAAATTCT
>CBJNAT010000373.1:0-4210 GCA_966434585.1 uncultured Gammaproteobacteria bacterium
GCCGTTGCCGGACGGCTGAGCATGAGGCGAAGAGAAGGAGCATCCTTTTGCACGACTCACGACTCACGACTGACGCCTGACGCCTCAGCCCTTCGCCACCGGCCTCTTCGGATCGCGAATCCATTCGCTCCAGGAACCCGCATACAAGCGCGCACCATGCAGGCCCGCGTGCTCGAGGCCGAGCAGCAGATGGCACGCCGTCACGCCCGAACCGCACATCGCGATGGTGCGCTCGGAAGGCACACTGCTCAGCGAGGCAGCAAATTTCTTCTGCAACTCGGCTCGCGGGAGAAAGCGTTTGTTCGCGTCGAGATTCGCTGCGAACGGATGATTGCGCGCCCCCGGGATGTGTCCCCCGACTGGGTCGATCGGCTCCACGGTTCCCGCGTACCGCTCCGGTGCACGTGCGTCCAGCACTCGCGCTGAAGGGTCGCGCGCGAGTGCAGCCACTTGCCCGGCGTCGATGTAGAAATCGGGCCGAACACGCGGAACGAAGGTTCGTGCTTGGATCTCTGGCACGGCGGCGCTGATTTCGAAGCCACACCGCTGCCACTCGGCGAAACCGCCATCGAGAACGGCCACCGCCTCGTGGCCCAGCCAGCGCAGCAGCCACCACAACCGCGCAGCGAAAGCTCCGCTGTCCTGGTCATACGCAACGACTTGTGTCGTGTTATCGATGCCCCAGGCGCCGACCGTTCGCGCCAGTGCCTCGGGTGTGGGCAGCGGATGACGGCCGCTGGAGGGCGTGATGGGCGAGGCGAGGTCTCGATCCAGATGGGCATAGCGCGCGTGCGGCACATGACCTGCGGCATACGCGCGTTCACCGGCGCCCGGATCGGCCAGATCGAAGCGGCAATCGACGATCACCCAACCGGGTGCGTGCAAATTAGCCTGCAGTTCGTCGGCGTTGATGAGAGTGCCAAACATTGAGTTGTGACCTCCGCCCGATACAATCGCCAGCTTCATTCGCAGCGAGCGATCGCACCATGGCGCTGGAAATCTACTGGGGCAGTGGCAGTCCGTATGCGTGGCGAGCCCTGCTCGCGCTCGAGTTCAAGCGGCTCGCGTACACCTCGCACATGCTGGATTTCTCCAAGCAGGAGCACAAGTCCCCGCAAATGCTCAAGATGAATCCGCGTGGCCGCACACCCATCGTGCGCGACGGCGACTACGTGGTGTTCGAGTCGCTGGCGATTCTGTTTTACCTCGACCGCAGATTCCCCTCCCCGCCACTGTTTGGTGCGACGCCGGAGGAGGGCGGCACTATCGTGCGCGTCATCTCCGAGTTCCAAGCGTACATCGAAGATCATTTGATGAAGATCGTCGAGGCGATTCTGTTTCAAGGGATCGAGGGCCGCATGGATGAGTTGTCGCGGGCGCTGCTCACTGTCGAGCGTGAAGCGAAGGCCATCGACGCGCGACTCACGAAGACCGACTGGATCGTGGGCGATGCCTGTTCAGCGGCCGACATCGTGATCTTCCCTGCAATCAAGATGCTGCTGCGTGCCCTCGGTCGGCCGCAGGCTCAAGACATTCGCACACGCCTCTTGCCACTCGATGCGAACTATCCGGGCATCGATGCGTGGCTGCAGCGCATGGAAACGTTGCCCGGCTACGAGCGCACGTATCCGCCGCACTGGCGTGAAAGCTAGAGCGGCTAGAATCTTCTTCTTCTCGTTTCTATCTCGGAATACATCATGAGTAGTCACCCAGTCCATGTGAATTTTCCCGGCCGCATCGTCATGGTCGGGTTCGGCAGTATCGGTCAGGGGGTGTTGCCGTTGATCGTGCGGCACATCGGCACGAGCGCCGCACGCATCACCGTGGTGACAGCGGACGATGATGGCCGCACCGAGGCGAACGACTACGGCGTCAAGTTCGTCAAGCAGCCGTTGACGCGCGAGAACTATCGGCAGGTGCTCGATCCACTGCTCGGCCGCGGCGATTTCCTGCTCAATCTATCCGTCGATGTTTCGAGCGTTGCGCTCATCGAGCTGTGCGCCGAGAAAGGCGCGTTGTATCTCGACACGTGCATCGAGCCATGGCCGGGCGGCTACACGGACACGAGCCTGTCGCCCTCGCGCCGTTCGAACTATGCGCTGCGCGAGTCGGCGCTCGAGCTGCGCAAGAAGCATCCGAACGGTCCCACGGCGGTACTGACCCATGGTGCGAATCCGGGTCTCGTCTCGCACTTCGTGAAGCAGGCGATGCTGAACATCGCGAACGACACGGGTGTGTCCGTGCGCACGCCGAAGACACGCGAGGAATGGGCGCAGCTCGCCGCCACACTCGGTGTGAAGGTGATTCACATCGCCGAGCGCGACACACAGATCCCGACGCATCCGAAGCGGCCTGGCGAATTCGTGAACACGTGGTCCGTAGACGGGTTCGTGAGCGAAGGCTCGCAGCCTGCCGAGTTGGGCTGGGGCACGCACGAGAAGAGTCTGCCGCCGGATGGCCGGCAGCACGATTTCGGTCCCGGCTGCGCGATTTATCTCATGCGTCCGGGCGCGAGCACTCGAGTGCGTACCTGGACACCGAAAGCCGGTGCTTTCCATGGCTTTCTGATCACGCACGGCGAGGCGATCTCGATACCCGACTTCTTCACGCATCGCGAGAACGGGAAGGTTCTCTACCGGCCGACCGTGCATTACGCCTATCACCCTTCGGACAGCGCCGTGCTGTCGGTGCACGAGTTTGCGGGTCGCAACTGGGAGCTGCAGGAGCGCAAGCGCATTCTCATGGACGATATCGCGGAGGGCATCGACGAGCTCGGCGTGCTGCTTGCAGGACACAAGAAGGGTGCCTATTGGTACGGCTCGCAACTGTCGATCGAGGAAGCACGTTCGCTCGCGCCACATAACAGCGCCACTAGCTTGCAGGTCACCGTGGCGGCGCTCTCGGGAATGATCTGGGCCATGGAGAACCCAACCGCGGGCGTCGTGGAGCCCGATGAAATCGACTTCCGTCGCAACCTCGAGATCTGCATGCCTTATCTCGGCCCAGTCGTGGGCGAGTACACGAACTGGACGCCGCTGACGGATCGCGAACGGTTGTTTCCGGAGGATCTCGACAAGACGGATCCGTGGCAGTTTAAGAATGTGAGGGTGGGGTGAGGCGGCGCTCCGCGCGGCTTGCTAGTCGGCTAGTCAGCTAGTCTGCTAGCCAGAATGTTGGACGAATTCTGGTGTCCTCTGGCTAGCCGACTAGCGGACTAGCTATCTAGCAGACTGCCATATGCCCCTCCGCCTCAACGTCTCCCTCACCGAAGCCGATCTCGAGCACTTCGCCGAGATCGCGGAACGCACGTGCGCGATGGCGGCGCAGAAGCCGGGCGAAAGCATCATTGCCGGCGCGCGTGAGCTGCTTGGACGGGCCGAGCAAGCGCATGCGCCGCAATTCGTGCGCCAGAAGTTCGTGGTGCTCGAGCGCCTGCTCGCGTTGCTCAACGATCCGGACTGGGCCGTCGAGGAGAGCGATCGCCGGCGTGCAATCAACGCGCTGGCCTGTCTGTCGGATGCGCCAGCCGCGGATACACAAGTAAGCGCCGCGGTCGCCGCGCTCGACTACGCCATCATCATCGAGCTGATTCAGCGCGACCTGCAGCACGACTTGGCCGCGTATGAGGAGTTCTGCAAGTTCCGTACGGCCGAACAGGCGCGCACGCCGCGAGCTACTGCGCGGCGAGTTGATCCTGCCGAACGGTTGCGAGCAAAACGCGAAGCCTTGCAGGCGCGCATGCACGAGCGCCGTCGCCGCGATCTCGAACGGGCGCAGGCACCGTGGCGGAAGTTTTTTGCGGTGTTTGGGTTTTGAGGGCAGTCGGCTAGCTTGCTAGTCAGATAGTCTGCTAGCCAGACAAGAAAAGCGGAGCATCTTGCTAGCCGACTAGCCGACTAGCCGACTAGCCGACTAGCCGACTCAGGCCTCATACCTCACCCCCACCACGTAATACCGCCTCGTCCCCCCCGGCACTTCCACCACCACTTCATCGTCCAGCTGCTTGCGCATCAGCGCGCGGGCGAGCGGCGAGTCCATGCTGATGTAGCCGGGAGCGGCGTCGAATTCGTCGGGGCCGACGATGCGGTATTCGAACTCCTTGCCGTCTTCATCTTCGAGCTTCACCCACGCACCGAAGAAGACGCGGTCGCGATCGGAGGGCGGCTGGTCGACGACCACCATTCCATCGAGCCGCAGACGTAGGAAGCGC
>CBJNAT010000374.1:0-4210 GCA_966434585.1 uncultured Gammaproteobacteria bacterium
GTAGATCTCAGCGCTGCTGCTGATCCGCGTCGTGCGTGCCCACGGCGCTTGCTACATCAGGTCGCGGACGACGTCGAGCAATTGGCCCGTCGCTGGCTGTGGAATATCCACGTGGCCAATCGAGCAACTCAGACTCTTCGATTCACGCCCAGACGCTTGCGAAGGGGACTGCGCGCAGGTCCGGTCACCTGAATCGGGGCGCTTTTGTGAGCGACTGGATAGGCTGAGGACCGACCCACGTACAGCATCGCTTGCGTGCAAGGTGCTGCGCTTGGACTTTGTCACTCATCGAGCGCCTCCCGCACGAGAAGCTGCGCGAGACGATGGTGCCTCAGAAAGCGCGCGTCGCCGTATGACAAGCGAGGCGTCCTTGCACTCTCTACGCATTGCATCCGCCAGCACCAACTGGGCTCGAAACAAGCGTGCGATGTTGGGGTTGGCTGCTCTGGAATTCGCAGTGCTTGCAGTGACCGATGATCTGCCTTGCGTACTGATGGCGAGGCCGATGCGCTGGCGAGCACACTTCAACGCCCGAGCGCCGGTGCGCATTTTCGAGAGCAGTTCGCACGGCCGATCATCTGATGCCTGGGCATCCCACCGAGGCTGTCGAGCGCCGTTATGCCGTTCTCAATTGAATTGCGTCACCGAACGTCGAGCCGTCGTTGGGGGCGCGCATTGCGCTGCGCCCTGATCGCCGCTGTGGCGCTCACGGCGAGCTGTTCGCGCAAGGAATCCGCGATCGTGCCTTCCCAGCCCGCGAAGCAGGCGCAGGTCGAGCATGATGAAGCATTGTTCCCGCGGCATCTCGCCGGCGAGGCAGGAACGGTGATCGTGCACGCACCGCAAATAGATCGGTGGCCTGATCATCGTAAGATGGAGGCGCGTGTCGCACTCGAGGTGACGCCGCAGGGACAGCCCACGCTGTTCGGCACTGCGCATTTGACCGCGTCGACGGAAGCAGATCTCGAGTCGCGCACCGTGACGCTGTCCAATGTCACGGCCGAGCGCTTCGTGTTCACGGCTGGCAGCAGCGCTGCGCAGGAGCAGGCGGGTGCGCTCGTGCGCTCGTTGATGCAGAAGCAGCCGCAGAAAGTCCCACTCGATCTTTTTCTCAACTATTTGCAAGGCGAGGCGAAGCAGCATGCAGCGGCGCTCAACATGCAGCCGCCGCCCATCTTCGTTGCCTATGGCCCTGCCATCCTCGTCATCACTAACGGCAAGCCGGTGTGGGCGCCAATAAAGGAGAGCTCGCTCGAGTTCGCCGTCAACACGAATTGGGATCTGTTCCAGGCGGGAACGCGCTGGTATCTGCGCAATCAGGGACAGTGGTTGACCACGGCTGATCCGCGTTCGGCATGGACCGTTGCCAGCGAGTTGCCGCAGGGTTTTTCACGCTTGCCCGATGACGAGAATTGGAAGGAAGCGCGTTCGCATATTCCGCCATCCTCTGCCTCTGGAGCCGCACCACGTGTGTTCTTCAGCGAACAACCAGCCGAGCTGATCCTCATCGATGGCAAGCCGGTGTTCGAGCCAATCGGTCAGTCGGGCATCTCTTGGCTGCGCAACACATCGAGCGATGTATTTCTGCTGGATGGCCACTATTACTATCTCGCGTCCGGTCGCTGGTTCACGGCGCCTGCGCTCGAGGGCAAGTGGAGCGCCGCGATACCGTTGCCGACGGCATTCGCATCGATACCGCCGGAGCATAAGAAGTCGCATGTGCGTGCGTCTGTACCCGGAACGGAAGAGGCGCAGCGGGCTGTTGAGGAAGCAGCGATCCCGCGCACCGCGGTCATCAGTCGCTCTGCAGTACCCTCGGTTGTGCCCACCTACGACGGCGCGCCGCAATTCACGCCGATTCCATCCACCTCGCTCAGCCGCGCCAGCAACTCGATGTATGACGTGATCACCGATGGATCGCTCTACTATTTCTGCTACGACGCGGTGTGGTACGTAGCGTCCACTCCGAACGGGCCATGGTCACTGGCGACGACCGTTCCACCCGCCATCTATTCGATCCCGGCCAGCTCGCCTGCGTATCACGTGACCCAGGTGAAGATCTACGAGACCACGCCGACGACCGTGACGACCGGTTACACGAGTGGTTACTACGGTTCCTACAGCACAGGAACGACGGTTGTCTTCGGCACCGGATACATGTATCCGCCGTATGTGGCGTACGGCATGTATCCCGTCTATTACTGGTACCCGTACAGTTATGGTTACGGTTCCTGGTACAACCCGAACAATGGTGCGTTCGGCGAAACCGTCGTTGCGTACGGTCCGTACGGTGGCGCGGGACGCACTGCTGCCTACAACCCTTCGACCGGAACGTACCGGCGAGGTTACGCGGCCTGGGATGACGACGAGATCGCCGGCACCGCACGCGCCTACAACCCACGCACCGGCACCGGTGCAGCAACGCGCGGTTATGCCACCGAAGACGAGGGTTGGAAACAGACCGCAATTACGCGCGGCGACGAGTGGGCGTACGCGGAACGCGAGCGGGAGGACGACACCACACGGACCGAAGTGAAAACTTCACGCGGCGGCAGCGGCGAAGTCACCTCGAAGCGCGACGATGACAAGATCACGCGCACCGGCGAGTTCACCCGCGATGGTAAGACGATCAACACGAGTGGCACGCGCACGGAAGAGGGCTACACCGGTTCGTTCAAGACCTCCGGCGGCGCGAGCGGCACAGTCGAGCGCTCGCTCGATGACGGTGAGTTATCGCGCGATGTGCAGGTGAATCGCGGCGGGCAGAGCAGCTCGATCAGTGGCACGACCACGCGCAGCGAAGATGGATTGAAGACGGACTTCGAAACTTCGGGTGGCGCGAGCGGCAGCATCGAGCGCGAAGCCGCCAACGGCACAGTACATCGCAGCGGGGAGATCACACGCGGTGATCAGAGCGCATCGACCGATTTCGTTCGCGGCTCCGAGGGTACGGTAGGGCGCATCGAAAGTGGCGGCGAATCCATTGGTGTGGCTCACACGCAAGGCGGCGATTTGTACGCATCGAAAGACGGCGAGGTCTATCGCAAGACAGACAACGGCTGGGAGCAGCGTCAGGGCAACGACTGGAGTGCGCCCCAACTCAGCCAAACACAAATGTCCGCTGGCAATGAATACACACGCGACATGAGCGATCGCGAAACCCAACACACACGCGACGTGAGCGATCTCGACACTCAACACACCGCGCGAGCACGCGAACTGAACGATCTCGAAGCCCAACGCACCGCGCGCACACGGGGTTACCAGCAATACGACCAGGCTCGTCGCGAACGTGCAAGGACGGCGGGCGGCGGTCATCGCATGCGTGGTGGAGGACGGCGCAGATAAGGCTTCGTCAGGTCAGCAACACAGGGCTGAGGATAATGCTACTTATGCGAGATGCGTCGCGTTTGCTACATCATTATTGACTCGAAAAAAAATCAAGAAGGGATGGAGCTGCTTCGTTCGGTTACCGGGGAATGGCTTATTTCGCGTTCCGAGGACAGCATGGGTACCCGACCGATCTCTCCAAACGCATTCCGACTGCGCGCGCGGTCCCAGCCGCTCGATGCGTTCCGGCCACGGCCGGGCAGTGACCTGCGAACGATCCCGCTCAGCACCCCCGAGATCAAGCTAACTCGCAGTTGGGGTGACATGGTGCCCTTGCTGCAGGGTGCGGACGCGGGGCTCGTCGATGAGATGCTCGATCGTCTCCCACCGAGCTTCTTTATCGTGGGAGCGCCTCGCTGCGGCACGACGACTCTGAGCCGCGTTCTAGGCGGTCATCCCGCGGTGAGTTTCTCCAGGCCGAAGGAGACGCACTTCCTTCTCGAGGATCGATCCGCATTGCGCTCAGCGGACGTGCGACGCCTCTACTTGCAAGCGTTTCACCCGCTGCTGGCGCGCGATACGCAAGCCATCGGCGATGGCTCGGTGAGCTACCTGTATGAACCCGACGCGATCCGGCGAGCGCTGGAATTCGATCGGCGGGCGTGCTTCATCGTTGCGGTCCGGAATCCCCTGGATCAGCTGCGTTCCTATCATGCGCGCATGCTGTTTACGCTCGATGAAGTGGAAACGGATTTCAATCGCGCGTGGGCACTGCAGGATGATCGCGCTGCCGGTCGTCAGGTACCAAAGCATTGCCGCGATTCCAAACTGCTGCAGTATCGAGAAGTAGCGGCGCTAGGAAAATATGTCCACGCTCTGT
>CBJNAT010000375.1:0-4203 GCA_966434585.1 uncultured Gammaproteobacteria bacterium
AAAAGTGGAACCGGCTCTTCGCGATCAACGTCACCGGCGTCATGCTGGGCTGCAAGCACGGCAGCCTGCTGATGCAGCGCAACCCGGGCGGTGCGAGCGGTTCGATCGTCAACATTTCTTCGAATGCCGGCATTCTGGCGACAGCTTCCGATTGCGGCTACTCCGCCACCAAGGGCGCGGTTCGATTGATGACCAAGTCGATTGCAGTGAACTTTGCGCGGCGTGGACTTGCGATCAGGTGTAACTCGATCCATCCCGGGCCGACCGACACGCCGATCTTCGCGCCCTGGCGCCCCGACCAAGAAGCTGCAGCGCGGCTCGAGAAGGCGCTACATGAGATGGTCCCCATGGGACGACTGGGCAAGCCGCGTGAGATCGCGAATATGGCGTTGTACCTCGCCAGCGATGACTCGAGTTTTTCGACGGGCGGGGAATTCGTCGTCGATGGCGGCGGAACTTCTGCGCTAGCGGGGATGTAGGCATGACGGATTCGCGCAAGAAAATCGGCGTCGGCATCATCGGCTACGAGATCGGTCGCAGCTGGGCTGCGGTAGCGCACGTTCCCGCCTTGAGAGCGCTGCCGGACTTCGAGATCGCGGCCGTCGCGACGACTCGCACAGAAACGGCGAGAGCCGCTGCGGCCGATATCGGCATCGGTGTGGATCGTGCGTTTGCGTCTGCCGCCGAGCTGGTCGCGTGTTCGCACGTCGATGTGGTCGCGGTAACGGTCAAGGTTCCGCACCATCTCGAACTGGTTCGCATCGCTGCAGCGGCTGGCAAGCATGTGTATTGCGAATGGCCGCTCGGTAACGGCGTGGCGGAAGCCGAAGAGATGGCAGCCTTAGTAGCCAAGCAAGGCGTGCGCGGCGTCATCGGTCTGCAGGCGCGCTGCTCACCCTCCATCGGCTATGTCCGCGATCTCATCGCCGATGGGGCCATCGGCGAAGTGTTGTCATCCAACATGTTCGCCACGGGCATCATGTGGGGCGACTGGGTCAACCAGCCCAATGCCTATCTGCTGGACGCAAAGACCGGCGCGACGTTGCTGTCGATTCCGTTCGGTCATGCCGTCGATGCGATGTGCTATTGCCTTGGCGAGTTCCGGAGTGTTGCCGCAACGACTGCCATCCGCATACCTCGTGTCCGCCTCGTCGAAACGGGTGAGATGCTGGACAAACCGGTGCCGGATCAAGTCGTCGTCACCGGCATTCTGAGCAGCGGCGCCGTGGCTGTTGTTCATTACCGGGGCGGCTCCTCGCGAGGCGCGAATTTTGTTTGGGAGATCAACGGCACCAAGGGCGATCTGCGCCTCGAAGCCTCGCTCGGCCATGCGCAGATGGTGAACCTCGCGTTGAGCGGCGGATTCAACTCCGAACGAACCCTGGTTCCGCTGGAGGTGCCGATGAAATATCGGTGGGTGCCGGGCGGCATCGACAATCCGGCGCTCAATGTCGCGCAGGTTTATCAGCGTCTCGCGAACGACTTACGCGACGGCAGCACGACGAGCACGGGCTTCGACGCCGCAGTGGTTCGCCATCGCCTGCTCTCGGGCATAGAGACCGCCGCGGCGACGGGACGAACAGTCAATCTTTAAAGGGGTATGTTCAATGGCTAAGTACAAGATGCTGGTGTTGTCGGATGCCGTTGCTGGTCGCGATGACGAGTTCAACCAGTGGTACGACACCGTTCATCTGCCCGACGTGTTCAAAGTCCCGGGTGTCGTTGGCGCCAGTCGCTTTCGTTTGCGATCGGGCGGCAAATGGCGATACCTCGCGATCTATGAGTTGGACTGCGAAGATCCTGCGTCCGTGGAGCAGGAGCTCATGAAGCGCGCGGGCTCCGGCCAGATGACCATGAGCGATGCATTCGACATGTCGAACTTCTTCATGGCGAGTGCGGAAACGATCACGCCGTTCCGTCCCGCCTGAGAGGCGGAAGCATATCGGAGATCTCGCAATGACCGATGCGCACGCCGCCTCCAGAACAACGCGTGAAGCGGTCTCGTTTTGCCGCATCTGTTCGGGCGGTTGCGGCGTTCGGCTGACCATCAGCGAGGACAATCGCATCCTTGCCATCGGCCCCGATCCCGACAATGCGCTCTCGAAGGGTTATGCCTGTTTCAAAGGATTACAGGCGGCCGAGAGCCACCATGGCCCGGCACGACTGTTACATCCATTGAAGCGCATGCCCGATGGATCGTATGCGCGCATCCAGTCCGAACAGGCGCTGGATGAGATTGCCGAGAAGCTCCAGAAAATCGTTGAGCGCTCCGGTCCGGAAGCGCTCGCCATTTTTCTGGGCAATGGCGGGATGTTCAATATCCCTGGCTATTACATGCACCGCGGCTTTCTGGCTGCGTTCGGTTCCGACCAGTATTTCTCTACGCTGACGATCGACCAGTCCGCGAAGTATGTGTCGTTCGGTCGGCTTGGCGGATGGGCCGCAGGCTTTCCCGCGTTCGAGCAGATGGAAGTGACGCTGCTGTTTGGTGCGAACCCTCTGCTCTCGCACGGTTCGCTCGGCTTCCTGCAGAACGATCCCGTCAAGAATCTCAAGCTAGCGCGTGCGCGCGGCATGAAGCTCATCGTCGTCGACCCACGTCGTTCGGAAACCGCTCGTCATGCAGACCTGTTTCTGCAGCCGTATCCCGGCGAAGACGCGGCCGTTGCCGGCGGCATGATTCGCATGATTCTCGAGGAAGGCTGGCACGACCGTGATTTTTGCGCGCGATGGGTCGGGCAGGAACGCCTCGAGAATCTACACAGAGCGGTCGAGCCGCTGACTGCGAGTTACGTCGAACGGCGTGCAGGTTTGGAGGCGGGACAGATTCGCGCCGCCGCGCAGATGTTCGCGCGAGATTCGAAAGTGGGCAGCGTGACCGTCGCCACTGGAACCTCGATGGCGCCCTTCTCCAATCTTGCGCAGCATCTCGCCGATTGCCTCAACGTCATCTGCGGACGTTTCTTGCGCGAGGGACAGCCGGTGCACCGGATCAATGCGATGGGTCCGCAAGGGCCAGTGCACGCGGAAGCGATCCCGCCGCTTCGCAGTTGGGAAGAAGGTGGCCCCAGTCGCATTCGCGGTGCTCGCCTGCTCTATGGCGAACGCCCAACCGGTACGTTGCCCGATGAGATCCTCACGCCGGGCAAGGGACAGATTCGAGCACTGCTGATCGATGGCGGCGATCCGCTCACCTCGTGGCCCGATCAGAGCAAAACGGCGCGAGCGCTTTCCGAGTTGGAATTGCTGGTGGCGATCGATCCATGGCCGACGCCGACGACTCGCTTTGCGCACTACATCCTGCCGCCGTACATGCAATACGAACGCGCCGACTTGCCGATGCTGCTGCCCGGTTATGCGTGCTGGCCCGGCGGCTGGGCGCAATACACGGCCCCGGTGATTCCGCCTCCGCCGGGCTCGGATCTCGTGCACGACTGGTACATGTTCTGGGCCATTGCGAAACGATGCGGCAAGACCATCGTCTACAACGGTGTGAAAGCGCTGAGCTCGGAATTACCGCCCACAACGGACGAGCTCATCGAGCTCGTGATGCACGGCGCGCCGATCACGCTCGATGAGCTCAAGAAACATCCGCACGGCATCAACGTGCCGATCGGCAATCAGACAGTGCTGCCGCCTCGTGCGGAGTCGAACGGTTATTTCGAGCCGCTGCCGGAGGATGTTGCCGATGAGCTCCGGCGCTATCTCGCGCGCGAGCACGCTCGCGGACATTTCGTACGCGATGGACAAGCGTTCACGCATCTGCTGTCCACTCGAAGAATGCGCGACCTCTTCAACAGCAACGGCCGCTTTGTCCGAACCGTACGCCGGCGCACGCCATACAATCCTGCGTTTCTACACCCGAGCGACGCGGCGGCACTCGGACTTAGCAAGGGCGACCGAATTGAGCTCGAATCCGCTCATGGTCGCGTCATCGCAATCATCGACGAAGACGAAGCGGTGAAGCCCGGTGTCGTCTCAATCGCTCACGGCTGGGGCGCCGTACCTGGAAGCAATGAAGATACGGCTGAAACAGGTAGTGCGGTCAATGCGCTCGTCGACAACGATCGCAACTTCGAACCGGTGAATGCGATGCCGCACATGAGCGCGGTGCCGGTCAACATTCGGCGACTGCGCTAGTAGGAAAGGGGCGATCGAAGCGCGCGTCGCTGAGCGACCGGCGTCAAAGGAATTTCAACAGCC
>CBJNAT010000376.1:0-4201 GCA_966434585.1 uncultured Gammaproteobacteria bacterium
CCGATGGAACCCAGCGATGTATTGGCGGGTGAAGCGTAGTTGGTTTGGCCCGCGCCGACGCCAGGCAGGGTCATGTCATTGAGAATGGCGTCCGCGCCGAACAGCCCGATGTCGCGCCCGAGCTTGAACGTGCCCATGCGTTCGTTGCCGATGGTCATGAACACCTGACGAATGTCGAGGCCTGTGGTGCCGAGCGCGGTGTTCGTTCCAAACGCATCTGCTCCCTGCTGCAGATTCGGACTACCATCGTTGGTGCTGATGCCTGGATACAAGCCGAACGTCACGGACAAATCGTAGCCACGTTGCGTCGTGGACGCGCCAATCGCCAGTGCCGCGGGCAGCAAGCCGTTACTGATCGATGAGCTCTTGTCTTCGCCCGCGGCGCCGATGCACGCAAGACCGCCAGCCACTGCTGGTGTCGCTTCCTCCTCGCAGTTCGACCTGATGTAGTGAACATTGACGTTGCCGCTGGCTGTGAATTTCCACTCGCCAGCTTCGATCTCAACGGCGCTCGCTGGTATACAAAGGCAAGTCATCGCAGTGACTGCCAGGCTTTGTAGCGGCGCAAGACAAAGCCCACTCAACCGTTCTCTGGTCGGCATGACGCTTCCCCTTCGTTGCGGAAATGGACTCGCATCACCTCGCGCCGCGTCACACCGACGACTCGGCGCATCGCTGCGCAACTCAAGCAAGGCGTATGCCACGAAGTTGTGGAACTTCTTCGGACGCGTTTGGTTTTGGTAGGTCGAGTTGTTGCTTGCAACGCACGGATGTTGTGTCACGCACGAGTGTGCGGATGTCACGGTGTGTCGACACACGCGACACAGTGTTACAGTCGATACAGTTTTAGATTCACACAGCGCATCTGGCCCGCGGGCTTGGGGAACTCGGATGAGCACACTGGGGGATAGGCGGGTCGCTGACGATGTCGTTCGACTAGCAGGCGGCACCGCGAACGATGCAATGCTTCACCCGCGCGCGATGACTGCTGCAATAGCAGCTTCGTGGCATCGCTGTGCCGTCGACTACACCCTCGACCGATCGAGTCAGCATGGGCCGAAGGTTCTGGACGCGTCGGCACTTTCTGAGCTGCGTGCGCAGTGCGACGATCTACTGGGCATCGCATCCGCCGAGATCGATTGGCTCTACGAGCAGATTGCTCAATCGGGCTACGCGTTTGTACTCACGGACGCCAGCGGAGTGGTGCTGTACGAGAAGACGGACCCGACGCTTGGCGATACCTTCCATGCGGCCGGGCTGATGATCGGTGCGGACTGGAGCGAGTTGTGCGAAGGCACTAATGGCATAGGTACGTGCATCATCGAAGATGATCCGGTCATCGTTCATCGGGGGGCGCACTTTCGCGCCTGCCATGCCGGACTCACTTGCTTCGGCTCCCCCATTCACGACGCGAACGGATCTCTCGTTGCGGTGCTGGATGCATCGACATTGAACACCGATTGCTCGGCGCACGCACACACGATGGCGCTGGTGAACTGTTCGGCGCGGCTCATCGAGAAGTGCCTGTTCAGGAGTCGGTTCCAGCACGCGATCCTGTTCCGTTTTCACACTCGCCCCGAACTGTTGAACCTGCAGCACGATGGTGCTCTAGCGATTGCGAATGACGCGACGGTCGTAGCCGCGGATGAGACGGCGATGCGTCTGCTCGGCGCGCAGCGCTGCGACTTGATCGGCCGCAGAATCGACGAGATCTTCGAGGTCCGCGTCGAAGAAGTGATGGAACGCTCGATGACTTCGATGTCGTTACTTCGACCTGTTTACGACATCCCGCTTGGCCAGCGTTTCTACGCATGCCTCGAGCACGGGACGCCCGCAACGCACCTACATGACATCGACTCGGGAGCAAGCGAGCCGACACGCCTGGTCCAAGTGGCGCCGGCCACCCCTCGCAACTCGCGTCTCAGTCTGGAAGACATCGCCGGCGATGATCCCCAGATGCTTCGTAACGTACGAAGCGCGCGTCGAATCGCGGTCTCACGTGTGCCCGTCATGATTCAAGGCCCGACGGGCGCGGGCAAGGAAGTGTTCGCCCGCGCACTGCATGCTGCAAGCGATCGAGCGGCGGAGCAATTCGTCGCGATCAATTGCGCAGCGATCCCCGAAAGCCTCATCGAAAGCGAACTGTTCGGTTATCGATCGGGCGCCTTTACAGGCGCCCGCAAAGAGGGAATGAAAGGCAAGATTCTCCAATCCTCGGGAGGAACGTTGTTTCTGGATGAGATCGGGGATATGCCTTTGTCGTTGCAGACGCGATTGCTGCGCGTGCTCGAGGAACAGGAGGTCGTCCCGCTCGGGACGGAAACACCACTCAAGGTGGATCTACGCGTTATCTGCGCATCGCACCAGAACCTGCGCGCCATGATCGGACGAGGCGAGTTCCGTGAAGATCTCTACTATCGTCTCAACGGCATCACGCTCGAGTTGCCGCCACTGGCGCAACGCACCGACAAGGAAAGACTCATCCGCGAGTTCCTCGCGGCAGAGACGAATGACGGTCGACCCGCCGCCATCGAGGTGGATGCATTTCGACGCCTGCTCGATTACGAATGGCCCGGCAACATCCGCGAGTTGCGCAATGTCATCCGCACCGCACTGGCCATCTGCGACGGCGGCGTGGTTCGCTTGCGCGATCTGCCGAGTGAGCTGCGTCGAGCTGACAAGGCCGTGGCGTCACCGACACTTTCCGTTCAAGCGGCGGCTCCAAGCTCGTCGCTCGACGAATCAAAAGCCGCGGCTCCCGGCGCGACCCGCGAAGCCTTGTTGAACGCCATCCGCGATTGCAGCGGCAACATGTCCAGGACGGCGCAGATGTTGGGCATCAGCCGCAACACGCTCTATCGGCGCTGCAAGAAGTTCGGGATCGCTGTGAGCAGCAGCTGAGCCCTTTTTTCGGTACCCCATGCATGACGTGTTTGGCACGCAAACTGCTTCCGTTCCCTATGCCCCAGGGTGCACGTCACACCTCTCGCGTAGGGCTAGTTTCATGTCGACAGATCGCGGCCGGAAACGAGGGAGAACAAAGACTCACAGTGACGGCTCTGCGCCAACGATCGAACGCCGCGGAATTCGGCTTGCACCGAGTGTCCGGCTCGATGACGGCGAGAAGAAGGGAGATGTTCCTGTGCTCGTGTGCCGCACTGGGAAAGTCCAGCTGAACGGGAGCGCCCTAGCGATTCTTCGGCTATGCGATGGCTCGCGCACTCGCGACGATATCGTTGCGGAGCTTGCCGCCCAATCAAGCCGGCATACCCTTGCGACAGACATCATCGCTTTTTTGAATGTGGCACGGGCACGCGGATGGATCATCGAGCCATGAAGCCGGGCGCCACTCCAGCGCCTGAATTTGTCAGAAAGTCTCGGACGCGTACCGGGGCTGAACGTAGATGATTGGATGTCGCGATCTCGCTCAAAGCTCGCGCTGTTGACCGGGTGCATAGCAGCGGTTCCTTGCCTATCGATCGCGGCCGAGAGCGGGCGTCGCAAACCGCTCGAGGAAGTCGTCGTCACGGCTCCTTACGGCATTGGTATCGACCCGGCTCTCGTTCCGGCTAACGTGCGACAGGCGACGGCGGAGCAGTTCGAACGCTCACATTCGCTGGACCTGACGGATTATCTCAATCGCAGCTTCGCCGGTGTCAGCATCAACCACGCGCAGAACAACCCGCTACAGCCGGACTTCAACTTCCGAGGCTTCACCGCGTCACCGCTCCTCGGTCTGCCGCAGGGACTCGCGGTGTATCAAAACGGCGTGCGTATCAACGAGCCATTCGGCGATACGGTCAACTGGGACCTCGTTTCAATGTCCGCAGTCAGTGCGGTGCAACTGATCGCGGGCACCCAACCGGCATTTGGCTTGAACACACTGGGTGGTGCGCTGTCTCTGCAGATGAAGAATGGCTTCAACTTCGAGGGGACCAAAGGCGAGCTATACGGCGGCTCCTACGCGCGTCGCGCAGCGTCCGTTCAGTCCGGCGGCAATGACGGCCGATGGGGCTACTACGCCAACATCGACTACTTCGAAGAAGAGGGTTGGCGCGATTTCTCGAAGTCTGACGCACTGCGCCTGCTCACGACGTTGAGTCGGCATGGTGAGGATTGGTCGATCGACTTGAGTGCCGGATACGGCGAGACCGAGTTGCGCGGCAACGGACCCGCACCCGCAGAACTCCTGGAGCTCGAC
>CBJNAT010000377.1:0-4195 GCA_966434585.1 uncultured Gammaproteobacteria bacterium
GGTATGACGATGGCGTGCGTCACACGGCCCAGCCGATCGATCCCAGCAACCCCTATTTCCGCTTCGATCCGAATGCTTGCATCGTCTGCTCGCGATGCGTGCGCGCCTGCAGTGAAGTGCAGGGGACCTTTGCCCTGACGATAGCAGGCCGAGGCTTCGACTCCCGCGTATCTGCGAGCCAGAGCGAGCCGTTCGTCGAATCCGAATGTGTCTCGTGCGGTGCGTGCGTGGAGGCATGTCCGACGACCGCTCTGCAAGAGAAAAGCTTGCTCGCATCCCCAGCGCCTCAGCGCGCCGTGACCACGACGTGCGCTTACTGCGGCGTGGGCTGCTCCTTCAACGCCGAGGTACACGGCGAGACGGTCGTGCGCATGGCCCCCAATCGAAAGGGCGATGCAAACGCCGGCCACGCGTGTGTGAAGGGTCGATTCGCGTACACCTATGCAACGCATCGCGATCGCGTGGTGAAGCCGATGGTCAGAGCGCGCATCACGGATCCATGGCGTGAAGTCAGCTGGGATGAAGCGATTACGCATGCCGCCAGTGAATTCAAACGCCTCCAGGCGAAGCACGGACGTGATGCCGTGGGCGGCATCACGTCGTCACGCTGCACGAACGAGGAAGCCTATCTGGTGCAGAAGCTCGTGCGCGCAGCATTCGGCAACAACAACGTCGACACCTGCGCACGCGTCTGTCACTCCCCGACGGGCTACGGCCTGAAGCAGACGCTCGGCGAGTCGGCCGGGACGCAGGCATTTACCTCGGTGATGCAAGCCGATGTCGTGATGCTCATCGGCGCCAATCCGACCGAAGGCCATCCGGTATTTGCCTCGCAGTTGAAGCGCCGCTTGCGGCAGGGCGCGAAGCTCATCATCGTCGATCCGCGCGCCATCGAGCTGGTACGCACGCCGCACATCGAAGCGGCGTTCCACCTGCAGTTGCGTCCTGGCACGAACGTCGCGCTGATGAATGCGCTCGCGCACGTCATCGTGACCGATGGACTTACGCGCGAGACGTACGTGAACGAACGGTGCGAGCGCGACTCGTATGAGCGCTGGAAGGCGTTCGTTGCACATCCGGATCGCTCCCCCGAAGCCACGGAGGACGTCACTGGCGTCAGCGCGACAGTCGTGCGAGGCGCAGCGCGCTTGTATGCGAGCGCACGCAACGGCGCGATCTATTACGGCCTGGGTGTGACCGAGCACAGCCAGGGCACGACCATGGTGATGTCGATCGCGAACATCGCGATGGCCACCGGCAACCTGGGTCGAGAGGGCGTTGGTGTCAATCCGCTGCGTGGACAGAACAACGTACAGGGCTCTTGCGATATGGGTTCCTTCCCGCACGAGCTCGCGGGCTATCGTCATATCTCGGACGACGCCACTCGCGCGCTGTTCGAATCCACGTGGAAGGTGCATCTGGATGCTGAACCGGGGCTGCGCATCCCCAACATGTTCGAAGCGGCGCTCGACGGCAGCTTCAAGGGCCTTTACATCCAGGGCGAGGACATTGCGCAGTCCGATCCGAACACACAGCACGTCACTGCCGCGTTGGCCGCCATGGAGTGCATCGTCGTTCAGGATCTCTTCCTCAACGAAACGGCGAAGTACGCGCACATCTTCCTGCCAGGCTCGTCGTTCCTCGAAAAGGACGGCACGTTTACCAACGCGGAGCGACGCATTTCCCGTGTCCGCAAGGTGATGCGGCCTTTGGCGGGGTTGGAGGATTGGCAAGTCACGATCCAACTCGCGAATGCGTTGGGGTACCCGATGCAGTACTCGCACCCTGCCGAGATCATGGATGAGATTGCCGCGCTCACGCCGACGTTCACCGGCGTGAGCTACGCCAAGCTCGATGAGTGCGGGAGCATCCAGTGGCCGTGCAATGCGAGTGCGCCGTACGGCACGCCCACCATGCACGTCGATCACTTCGTCCGAGGCAAGGGCAAGTTCTTCGTCACCGAATATGTGCCGACGAGCGAGCGTACCTCGAGCCGCTTCCCGCTGATCCTCACCACCGGCCGTGTGCTGACGCAGTACAACGTTGGCGCGCAAACACGCCGCACGGACAACGTGGTCTGGCATCACGAGGACAAGCTGGAGATCCATCCGCACGATGCGGAAACGCGTGGCATCGTCACCGGCGACTGGGTCGGTGTGGCGAGCCGAGCAGGCGACACGGTCTTGCGCGCGCAGGTGACGGAACGTGTGCAGCCCGGTGTCGTGTATACGACATTCCACTTCCCGGAGTCGGGCGCGAATGTCGTGACGACCGAGAACTCGGATTGGGCGACCAACTGTCCCGAGTACAAGGTCACGGCGGTCCAGGTCATCAAGGTCACGCAGCCGTCGCTGTGGCAGCAGCGTTTTCGCGAGATCACCGAGCGCCAGCAGCGTGTCGCGCGCGTCCAGCATGTCGGCCAAACGTGAACGCACAGAACTCGATTTGATCCCTCCCGCGACGTGCCGCGAGGTGCAGATCGAGCGTGAGCAGGATGGCTCGATCGAGCGGACGAGCGACTATGTTGCTGAAGAACGTCCGGTGGCGCTGCTGTACCAAGGTGTGCCGCACGTCGTCATGCTCGCGACGCCTGCCGATCTCGAAGATCTCGCGGTCGGATTTACGTTGAGCGAAGGGATCGTGGCTACGGCCAGCGAGATCCGTTCGGTCGAATGTACGTCAGAGGCAAACGCTCATTCCGTGAACGTGCACATCGACGCAGAACGCTTTGCGGCCGTCCTCAGGCGACAACGCAATCTGACCGCACGAACCGGTTGCGGTCTGTGTGGCAGCGAAACGATCGAAGACGCGATTCGCACGCCGGCCGCGGTGCGCACGGACCTGACGTTCTCGCGCACCGAGCTGCATGAGCAGCTCGCGGCGTTGCAGTCACACCAGTCGCTCAATCGTATGACGGGCAGTGTGCATGCGGCGGCATGGGTGCTGCCGCGGCTGGGCATTCAAGTGGTGCGCGAGGATGTCGGCCGTCACAACGCGCTCGATAAGGTGATTGGCGCGCTCGTACGCGAGGCTCGCAACTGCAGCGAGGGGTACTTCCTCATCACCAGTCGAGCGAGCTACGAAATGGTGCAGAAGGCGGCAAGCGTGGGTGTCTCGTTGGTCGCGGCAGTCTCCGCGCCGACCGCGTTCGCCATCGACATTGCAACGCAGACGGGGATCACGCTGGTGGGTTTCGCACGCGATGGTCGTCATGTGGTGTACACACATCCGCAGCGCTTACAGGATTGAACAGAGGTCCTCCGTGCACATCGAACAACTCGTCAAGATGGCCAACGAGATCGCTGCCTTCTTCGCGAATGGCAGCGAGCCAGGGCAGGGGCCGCAAAGCGTGGCCGCGCATCTGCATCGCTTCTGGGACCCGCGCATGCGCAAGCAGATCGTCGAGTACTTACAGTCTGGCGGCGCAGGCTTGGCCCCGCTCGCGCGAGCAGGCGTGGAGCTGCTGGCTTCGGAATCGAAGCGCCAAGCAGTGGATCTGAAGTCGACGTAGTCGAACGCGGCTGCGGGCTAGAATGCGGGCCGTCTCAGCCAATGACGGCCTCGGGCCATGCCGCGGATCCAACGCAAATATCTCATCCTTGCAGCAGCCGTCGGGCTGCTGCTCGCTATCTACACGCTGGCAGGGTTCTATGCCGTACCGCGCTGGGTACGCTCGCAGGCGGAAGTATTCGTCGCGCAGCACTACGCGCGGACTTTGACGCTCGGTGAGATCCGCTTCAATCCGTACGGGTTTACGCTGGAGATTCGCGACGCGCTTCTGCCCGATGCCGACGGGCAGGCGCTGCTCGGTTTCGAACGGCTGCTGATCAACCTTGATGTCTCGAGTGTGTGGCGGCGTGGCGCCAGCTTCCGCGCAATCGAGCTGGAGCGTCCGCGGGCACGCGCACTGCTTCGGCCGGACGGCACCCTCAATCTGGCGGAGTTGAGCAAGCCGTTCGGTGCGGGCACGGAGGAGTCCGAGGAAACCGCGCCTGCCCGTATCTTCATCGACGAGCTCCGAGTGAGGAGCGGCGAGCTGCAGTTCGAGGACAGCCGAAGCGCAACATCGTTCCGCGCGCGTCTGCAGCCGATCACCTTCGAGCTGCGCGATTTCAGCACCACCGGGCAGACGGGCAACGCCTATGCGCTGCAGGCGCGACCGGCGCCGGCCCACCAGCGGCAGGGCTTCGGTCCG
>CBJNAT010000378.1:0-4194 GCA_966434585.1 uncultured Gammaproteobacteria bacterium
ATTTCTGCACGGAGGCTGGACTCACCTGTTCTTCAACATGTTTGCGGTCTTCATGTTTGGTGGGGAGATCGAGCAGCTCTTCGGGCGACGGCGCTACATCTTGTATTACTTTCTGTGCGTCATTGGCGCGGCGCTGATGCACCTCATCGTCGTGCGCGTGGCGCAGCTGCCGCCGGTACCTGCGGTCGGGGCTTCCGGCGCGGTGTTCGGGCTGTTGCTCGCGTTCGGTATGGCCTATCCCAAACGTATGATCGTGCTGCTGATCCCGCCGATCCCGATGCCGGCGTGGTTGTTCGTGACGGGCTACGGCTTGATCGAGTTGTATCTCGGCGTCACGCAGACACAGCAGGGGGTCGCGCACTTCGCCCACCTGGGCGGCATGGCAACCGGGTTCGTCGTCATGCGTTATTGGCGCTCGCAGAGGCGCCGCAGAGATTGGGGGCGTTAGCCCCACTCGAACGCGGCCGCATCGAGCTTTTGCATCATCTCTCGATAGTCCGTGAGCAGCCCGGGCCAAAGCGTCGTCACGCGTCCGGAAGGATCCTGATACCAGCTGCGGCAATGTCCCTGGGTCCACATCGTCTTCGCGAGTCGCTGCTCGAGTGCTTCGTTGTAAGTGCTTTGCGCTGAGCGCGTCGGTTGCACCCACTTCGCGCCTCTGCGGTCCACTGTGCGCAGCAATTGCAGGATGAAACTCACCTGACACTCCATGATGTAGATGAGCGAGTTGTGTCCGGTGCCGCTGTTCGGGCCAATGATGAAGAAGAGCCTCGGGAAGCCTGCGACCGTGCAGCCGCGGTAAGCCTCGCGATGTTCTCGCCACACTTCACCTAGACTTCGCGCGTCCAGTCCGACGATGGGCGCGCGTGACGGCCCATGCACATCGAAGCCCGTTGCATAGATGATGCAATCCACTTTACGCAGTGTGCGATCGCTCGTTGAGATGCTGTGCTCGTTGACGCGTTCGATGGCGTCCGTCACGAGTTCCACATTCGGCGCTTGCAGACTGCCGTACCAGTCGTTCGAGAACAGCACGCGCTTGCAGCCGATGGTGTAAGGCGGCGTGAGTTTTGCCCGCAGCTCCGGATCGAAAACATGCTGCTCGAGATGACTGAGCGCGAGCGCCTGGGCGCGAGCGACGTCGCGCTCGCCGATGATGAACTCGCCCAATGCTTCATTGAAGCGGAAGATGCGTTTGCGCAACCACTGCTGAGTGAACGGTAGCCAGCGGAACAAGCGCTGCTCCCAGGGTTTCATGGCGCGATCGGGTTTCGGCAATACCCACGGTGGTGTGCGTTGAAACACATAGATGTGTTCGGCGAGTGGGGTGAGTTCCGGCACGATCTGGATGGCGCTTGCGCCGGTGCCGATGACCGCTACGCGCTTGCCCGTGAGGTCGTACGTCGCATCCCAGCGTGCCGAGTGCATTTGTTTGCCGCCGAAGACCTCAGCGCCCGGCAGTTTCGGTGTAAGCGGCTTGCTCAACCCACCCGTGGCCAGAATCAAGGCTCGAGCCTTGAAAGACTCCCCTTCGAGCGAGTCGACGTGCCACTCGCCCCGCTCTGCATCGAAGCGCGCTGCACACATCGTGCGGCCGAAGCGGATGCGACGTATGAGGTCGAAACGACGCGCAACCTCTTCGAGGTAACCCTTGATTTCCGGCTGCGTCGGGTACATTCGCGACCAATCAGGCTTCTGCGCGAACGAGTAGGAATACAGATGCGAGGGGATGTCGCACGCGCAGCCCGGATACACGTTGTCACGCCAGGTGCCGCCCAGTTCCTTGGCACGCTCGAGGAGCAGGAAAGACCGCTTGCCCTCGCGCTGGAGCGCAACGCCGGCACACAAGCCGCCGAAGCCGCTGCCGACGATGAGGACATCTAGAGTGGGGGACTCTGCCGCGGGTGCGGTCATGTCGCGGGTGTTCGCAGATCGATGGTCATCGTGGAACCATCAACCCGAACACCCGCCAGCGTCAACTGAGCTGGTTCGATTTCTTCAGCGTGTATCCCACAAGACATCGGTGTGCTCGGCCGCGGCCCTGTCCAGTAGATCCAGCAGAGGCACGGCGCGAGTCGGCAGCCCCACGGCAGTCGGACGAACGTCGTCCTCCTCCTCGCCCTTGCGATGAGCCGCGACGGGCTCGGGCGCCCATTGCAGGGCGGCCCGCAGGCGCGTGGCGGCAGACGCCACTTCATCCGCAGCCAACGCGCTGGGGATGCGTCCCGATGCGCCCATCATCTTGATCAGCTCGATCGCGGTGTCGTGAAACATCGTGATCGGCATACCGGCGCGGGATTTGAATGTCACCAGCATGCTTCTCTCCGGTGCGTGAACAGGTGCTCGAAGGATTCCCCTCTCAAGTACAGCCTCGCAATAGGAACAATGCGAATACGGGTTAAACGGGCGCACGCCAAACCCGGTTCCGAGCCTCTTCGTCGGGCCACACGATGGCGCTACACTCCGCAGCCAATCGAACCAAATGTGTTTCCCATGCCAGCGCTCGCTTCCGGACAGCTCGACACTATTCGCCCAGGCGTTCAGAGACTCGTGGCGAACAACCCTGGGTTCCTGACGGGGCCGGGAACCAATACGTATCTCGTCGGCCACGAGCGTTTCCTCGTCGTGGATCCAGGTCCGCTCGATGAAGTGCACATCGAACGGATCCTGCAGACCACAGGGGCACGCATCGACGCAGTTCTCGTCACACACACACACGAAGATCATTCCCCCGCAGCCCAAGCCCTGCACGTACGTACCGGTGCGGCGTTGTTCGGGCGTCCAGCTGTGACGGGCGAACACGAGGATGCGACCTTCGCACCTACCCGCGAACTGGCCGACAACGACGTGGTGAGCATCGAGCATCGGCATCTTCGCGCGCTGCATACGCGGGGCCACGCCTCGAATCATCTCTGCTACCTGCTCGACGATGGGCTGCTGTTCACCGGCGATCATCTGATGCAAGGCTCGACGGTCGTCATCAGTCCGCCGGATGGCAATATGCGCGACTACCTGCAATCGCTCGAGCGGTTGCGTGGCGAGCCGATCCAAGCGCTCGCGCCCGGTCATGGCACCGTCATCGAGAATGCGCTCGGTGAGATCGCGAGCGTCATGGCCCATCGCCTGAAGCGCGAAGCCAAAGTCATAGACAAGTTGCAGCAGAGCGGTGGACGCGCAACGACGGATGCACTGCTACCGCTCGTCTATGACGATGTCGATTCGCGCCTTCACCCTTTCGCGCGCTATTCGCTGCTGGCGCACCTGATCAAGCTGTGCGAGGACGGCAGGGTCGCCGTATCCGGAAGGGAACCGCAACAGGAGTGGCGCTGGCTCGGCGTGCGGGACTGAGCCGGGCGATGTCTCGCACGCAGCGTGCGTCCGGCGCGCCGCTCATCGCGCTCGAACAGTGCTCGTTGGTTCTCGACGATCACCTCATTCTCGATCGAGTGAACTTCGAATTGCGTGCCGGCGAGCATTGGGCGCTCGTCGGTCCAAACGGCTCGGGCAAGACTTTCCTGTTGAAAATGCTGGCCGGCGATGTCTGGCCGACGCCGCTGGGCGCAGAGCGGCGCATCTATCGCTTGAGCGGGCGTCCGCTCGCACAGCCTATCGGCAGCAAGGATGCGATCGCGTACATCGGCCCGGAGCGCCAGGATAAGTATCTGCGCTACAACTGGGATTTCACGGTGCGCGAGATCGTGACGACTGGCTTGTTTCACGAAGAACGGCCGCTCACCAAGCCCAGCTCGGCACAGCGGGCGAGGGTGGGTCGACTCTTGCAGCGGTTCGGGTTGTGGCGCCTGCGTGAACGCAAGCTGCTCTCGCTGTCGTACGGGCAACGCAAGCTCACGCTCGTCGCGCGCGCGTTCGCGGCGAAGGCGCGCGTGTTACTGCTGGATGAGCCATTCAACGGCCTGGATTCGACCGTACGGGCCCAGTTGAAACGCGCGCTCGAAACGCCGGCGCGCCGCGAAGGGCCCGTCGCATGGGTGATCACGACGCATCGAGCGTACGAGTTGCCGCGTTCCAGCACGCACATCGCGCGTATTCACGCGGGCCGCATCACGCATGCAGGGCCCATCGATTCGACGTCGTCCGGGAGACCGCAGGGCATACGACGCATAGACATGCAGCGCATCGTGCCTGCTCGCAAGCGGGCCGAACGTGCAGCGCCGCTGATCGAAATTCGCGACG
>CBJNAT010000379.1:0-4185 GCA_966434585.1 uncultured Gammaproteobacteria bacterium
CGGGTGATCTCATCGAACATCACTCGGATGTACTGCGCACGAATCGGCGCCTGGATGCCGAGCAGCTTCTCGATCGCCAGCACATAGGCGTGCTCGTTGCACATCATCGACACGTAGTCGAGGCGGTCCATGTAGCCGATCGACTGATTGAACGGCTTAGACTCGGCCAGCTTTTCGGTCGCACGATGCAGCAAGCCGATGTGCGGATCGGCTTTCTGAATCACTTCGCCTTCCATCTCGAGCACCAGGCGCAAGACGCCGTGTGCCGCGGGATGCTGCGGACCGAAGTTGAGGGTGAAGTTTCTGATCTCAGCCATGGGCCTTGGAACTCGGCAGCGGCTCCTTCAGAGCCGGCTGATAACGATTGTCATCGCGGATCACGCGCGGCACGAGCACACGTGGTTCGATGGTGACGGGCTGATAGACAACGCGGCCCTTGCTCTCGTCGTAACGTACTTCGACGTTGCCGATCAGCGGAAAGTCCTTGCGGAAGGGGTGGCCGATGAAGCCGTAGTCCGTGAGGATGCGTCGCAGGTCAGGGTGGCCGCGGAAGACGATGCCGTACAGATCGAAGGCTTCGCGCTCGTACCAATTCGCCGAGGCCCACACGTCGACGACCGAATCGATCATCGGCGGCTCGCCATCTGGGCAGAAGCAACGTACGCGCAGTCGCCAGTTGTGCTTGATCGACAACAGCTGGTAGACGACGCCGAATCTCTGCGTCGGTGCTTCGCGTTCGCGGATGCCGCTGCGATTCACACCGCGGCTGAAGCCCGTCGAAGTCGCAGACACCGTCCGCCACTCGTCACGCCCGTAATCGAGATAGTCGACACCCGACGCATCGATCAGCTGCTCGAAGCTCAGCTCCGGCGTAGAGCACAGCTCACGGCACACCGCGAGGAGATCTTCATTCTGTACATCGATGGCCGGGTCACCCGCGAGCGCAGGCGCGAGCTGCACACGCTCACCCAAGCGCGCGGTGATGGTCGAGGCCAGTGTCTCGATGCGAGTAGGCATACGGCGAAAGCTCAACGAGCGATGGTTTGCGTGCGGCGGATTTTGTTCTGCAGCTGCAGAATGCCGTACAGAAGCGCTTCGGCGCTGGGCGGACAACCAGGCACGTAGACATCGACCGGCACGATGCGATCGCAGCCGCGCACCACGGCGTACGAGTAGTGGTAATACCCACCACCGTTCGCACACGAGCCCATGGAGATGACCCAGCGCGGCTCGGGCATTTGGTCGTACACCTTGCGCAAGGCCGGTGCCATTTTGTTGACGAGCGTTCCGGCAACGATCATGACGTCCGACTGACGCGGGCTCGGGCGGAAGATGACACCAAAGCGATCGAGGTCATAGCGCGCTGCGCCGGCATGCATCATCTCGACCGCGCAGCACGCAAGGCCGAACGTCATCGGCCACATCGAACCTGTGCGCGCCCAATTGACCAGCTTGTCGACCGTCGTGGTCACGAATCCGCGGTTCGTGCTCTCCTCGACCGGTGGCAATTGTGTGGGTGCGTTCAGTCCCATTCCAGGGCCCCTTTCTTCCACTCGTAGATGAAACCAACGACCAGGATCAGCAGGAACGCTGCCATGGCCAGCAAGCCTACGAGCCCGACCTGATCGAGCGCGACCGCCCAGGGAAATAGGAATGCAATCTCGAGATCGAACACGATGAAGAGGATCGCAACGAGGTAGTAGCGGACGTCGAACTTGCGACGCGAATCGGAGAACGCCTCGAAGCCGCACTCGTAGGCAGACAACTTCTCAGCGTCAGGGCGACGCGGACCGAAGAGGAAACCCAACCCTACGAGCAACAATCCCAAGCCGCCCGCTACACCGAGAAAAATCAGGATCGGAACGTAGTTTTGCAGCATCGAAAAGACGAGGCGCCCGCAGCTCGATTCAGGGGGCGCGGATTGTAGCAGGAGGTGTGTGGCGCGTAACCCTTACCGTGACGTTGCAAAGCTCTCGCGCCCTACTTCGCGTAGCGAGTTCTACATCGTCTGCCTGTGCAACCCGCAATGGACCATGCGCTCGCAGGCACCCTACGCATGATGCATTCAGTCCGGGTCTGGGATGCAAGCTGCTCGATGCGTCAGGCGATGCTGCCGGGAAGAACGCAGCTTAAGATTGGTGCGGATGGTCGGACTCGAACCGACACGGGTTGCCCCACTACCCCCTCAAAGTAGCGTGTCTACCAGTTCCACCACATCCGCATTTCGTGGCCCGAGATCTTACTGCGCTGGCGTCGTCGAGGGTTGTGACGTCGTGCTGCTCGGCGCGGGGGGCGCACTCTGCGCCGGTGCGTCGTGACTTTCAAGCGGTTCGGCGCTTTTCGCAGGTGCTTGTGGCGTCGGAGCGGGTGCCGGCAGCGAGTCAACGGGCAGATTCACTCGATCGATGACGCTTTTCGACGCCGGCGCCGTGCGACCGCCCATATAAGCCAGTGCCAGACTCGTCACGAAGAACAGAGCAGCCAGCGTCGCCGTGATGCGTGAGAGAAACGATGCCGAGCCTCTCGCACCGAACACCGTGCCCGAGGCACCCGCGCCGAAGCCTGCACCTGCATCGGCACCCTTACCCCGCTGCAGCAACACGAGCCCGACGATGGCGACCGCCAATAGGACGTGAGAGACGAGCGTGGCCGTGTGTATCCAGTTCATACGCGTTGCGAGTCGCTCTAGTGGATCTGCGCTGCTGTGCAGATCTTCAGAAATTCATCCGCCTTCAACGATGCACCGCCGATGAGTCCGCCATCGACGTCCGGCATGGAGAAGATCTGCTGCGCATTCGTGGCTTTCACGCTGCCGCCATAAAGAATGCGCAGCCCTGCGGCGACGCCATTGTCATGGCCGGCGATGACGCGGCGGATCTCTGCGTGGACGTCCTGCGCCTGCTCCGGTGTGGCGGTCTTGCCGGTGCCGATGGCCCAAACGGGCTCGTACGCCACGACCGACTGCTTCATGGCACCGATACCGGCAACTTCGAGGACCGCGTTCATCTGGCGAGTGACGACGGCCAATGTGTCACCCCGTTCACGTTCCTCGAGCGTCTCACCGACACACAGGATCGGAGTCATACCCTGACCCTGAACTGCAAGAAACTTCCGGGCGACCAGCGCGTCGTCCTCGCGATACAACGAGCGACGCTCCGAGTGACCCACGATCACGAAGCGGCAGCCGACGTCCTTCAACATGGCCGCGGAAACCTCGCCGGTGAAGGCCCCGACCGCCTCGGCACACACCGACTGCGCACCGAGCGCCACTTCGGAAGCTTTCAACTGACGACCCGCCTCCCAGAGATACGGAAACGGCGGACAAACGACAACTTCGGGAACCGAATGTGCGGGCAAACCCAACAGCAATCCTTCGATCAGCTGCGAGTTCTCGCTCCGCGAGCCATGCATCTTCCAGTTGCCTGCGACCATGGGCCGTCGCATCGTGACTCTCCCGGATGAGACAGAACTATGTGGATTCCCTTGAGGGGACGGAAGGCACACGCCAGGTGGCGCCGCCGAAGGCCGCGCAGCTTAATGGCCGACCTGGGCGAAAGCAAACCGCATCGAGCAGAGCACAAACGGCTGGTTTGCTGGCCAGGGAGATAGCGAGGAATGCCGTCGGTCTGGCTCGACGCCGGCTGAGCCAGGGACCTCCTCGAGCTCAGCCAGAGGCTTCCGCTGCTGTCGCGACCGAAGTGGCCAGTTGTTTTGCGAGCTCTTTCACCAGCTTTTCGTCACGCCCTTCGACCATCACACGAATGACTGGCTCTGTGCCAGAGGGGCGCAGCACGATGCGACCAGTGTCGCCCAGCCTGCTTTGTGCCGCCGCCAGTGCGTCCTGAATGAGCGCGGAGCCGTTCACGTCGATGCGCTGACGAGTTCGCACGTTCTCGAGAATTTGAGGGTACTTGGGCATCGGCGCCGCCAATTCCGCGAGGCTCTGCCCCGTGCGCTTCATGATCGCGAGCACCTGCAGTGCGTTGATGAGGGCATCACCTGTGGTGGTGCGGTCCAAACACAAGAGGTGACCGGACGTTTCACCACCCAGAACCCCGCCGCTCTCTTTGAGCATCTCGAGTACATAGCGATCACCGACCTTCGCCCGCTTGAAGGCAATTCCCTCGCGTGCCAGGGCGTGCTCCAAGCCCAGATTGCTCATGACTGTGCCGACGACGGGACCCG
>CBJNAT010000380.1:0-4183 GCA_966434585.1 uncultured Gammaproteobacteria bacterium
GGTGGTTCAATGTTCCTCGTCACCGGCATTCTGGCGGCGCTGCTACACGCGCGCGCCACAGGCCAGGGACAAGTCGTCGACGCTGCCATGACCGATGGCGCCTCGTATTTGATTTCGATCTTCTATGGCTTTTTCGCGGCCGGTCAGTGGCAAGACCGACGGCGGGCGAACCTGCTCGATGGCGGCGCTCCGTTCTATGACACGTATCGCTGCGTTGACGGCAAATGGATTGCCATCGGTTCTATCGAGCCGCAGTTCTATGTATTGCTGCTCGAGAAGATCAACGCTCGTCCGCCATCGGCTGCCAAACAGATGGACCGCAAGTCATGGCCGGCGATGCACGAGCATCTCAAAGAGATCTTTGCGACGAAGACCCAGGCCGAGTGGTGCGCGCTGCTTGAGTACTCGGACGTGTGCTTCGCGCCCGTGCTGTCGCTGGCAGAGGCACCGCTGCACCCACACAACAAAGCACGCGGCACATTCGTGACCTCGGCAGGTGTCGTACAACCTGCACCGGCTCCGCGTTTCTCCGCAACACCGAGTACGATTCGCTGTCCTCCTGCACCGATCGAAAAAGACACCGCCGCCGCCATCGCCGCGTGGCGAAGCAAGTGAGCCACGATGTGAACTGGTGATGGAATGAGCACTCAATCCGTTATCGTGGTGAGGACAGAAGGCCCCATTACCACGGTCACACTCGGTCGACCCGAGCGGCACAACGCGATCACGATGGCCATGCATCACGCGCTGCAAGCGGCGTTCGATGCGTTTGCCGCAGATCCGCAGCAGCGTATTTGTGTGGTCACCGGCGCAGGCAGTCGCGCCTTCTCAGCTGGAAGCGATCTGGGTGATCCAGAAGCGCGAGCAGGAACTTACCCGCGCAACGGCTATGCTGGCTTGGCCGAGCGTTTCGATCTCAACAAGCCAGTGATCGCCGCAGTGAACGGTATTTGCCTGGGCGGAGGCTTTGAGCTGGCGCTCGCCTGCGACATCATCGTCGCGGCGGACAACGCGGTCTTCGGACTACCTGAACCGCTGGTCGGTGCGATTGCGATCGGCGGCGGTGTGCACCGGCTGGTGCGCCACATCGGGCACAAACGAGCGATGGGTTATCTGCTGACCGGGGCGCACATCCCTGCGAGCGAAGCACTCGCGCTTGGACTCATCAATGAACTCACGCCGGCGACCGAGTTGATGGATGCGACTCGGCGCTGGTGCGATCGCATCCTGGCGTGTGCGCCACTCGCTATCCGTGCGACGAAGGAGACTGCGCTGCGGGGCCTCGATGAACCCTCGCTCGCTCAGGCCATGAAAGCACAGTCGCAATATCCTGCTTTTCATGAGTGGCGCGAATCCGATGAACCTATTGAGGGGCCACGCGCCTTCATCGAGAAGCGACCGCCTGGCTGGCGCGCGCAATAGCGGTCAGAGGCTGTGGCGCGCACGCACTACATCCTCTTGTCAGCGCCCTCCTCGCCCAAAGTCCTCAATCGCGGCGCTCAGGAAGTTCTGAACGTGCGTAACTCGCGCGGCAGCACGCCGACCGCGCGAATCATTTCCATGTAGTTCCAGTAGTCAGCGGCACGTGCGATGCGTCCCGCGCCAAACTGGTAAATGGATAAGCCGCGCAGCTCTATCCATCTACCCGAACAATCGACCCCGTCGAAATTGCCGGCGTACTCATGTGAGAGCCGCCATTCGGCAACCCCGGTTCTCTCGGTCGCGTCGCAGTTCGTCACGTCGATGCGCAGCTCGATATTATGTTTCTTCACTCGGCGCGCGTGTGCACGCAGTTGCTCGTGACCGCGCAAGCGAATCCCGTAAGTCACATCTTCGAACTGGCCATCCGGCGCGAAGAGCGCGACGAAGACTTCCGGATCGGGATCGCTCCAGCTTGCCTGGAGCGATCGGATCAGCGCGATGTTGCCCGTATGACTCGACATGACACGCTGGATACGTCAACCAGCAGCCAACCGCGCCGCCGCCCATTCAGCCACATCCACGAGTTCCGCACCCGTCCTCGCGATAGCTTCATCGTCGCACTGCCCACTCAACATGATTCCTGACATGCCATAGGTGACGCCACCGCAGAGGTCGGGAATCGCGGCGGCCACGGTCGTGACGCCCGCGGCGAAATTGTCGCGATCGACTGCGAAACCGCGCCGATGCGCTTCTTGTACTTGGCTCACGTACTGTTCAAATGCGGGTGGAGATTGCCAACGCAACCGTGCGAACTCTTCACTCAGCTGCTCTTCGCTAAGCTCGAGCCGCGCAGCAATCGCTCTGCCGACTGCGCCGATCAACATGGGCACCCGCTGTCCCACGGACATGTGAAGGCTCAGCGGACTGCTGCCCTGCACGAAACCCGCCAGCATGATCCGTGACCGCGACGTCCTCCGCCAGAACCCGATGGCGACCGCTCTTCGTTCCGCAACTTCCTCGAGCCTCGGACGAATGATCGAGAACGCTCTCGCGGGATCGAGTGCCTGTCGCGCCAACTCGATGGCCCCGACACCCAACGTGTAACACTTGGTTCCCTCATCGAAATCCACGAAGTCAGCCCGTTGCAGCTGCTTCAAGAATTTGAAGCAGGAACTGGGTGCGAGCGACAGATCTCGCGCAATCGTGTTCACGCCTATCGGTCGCCCGCACGTTGCCAGCAACCGCAAGATCGCCAGAGCAGACGCGATGCTCCCAGGCTTGTTCTCCGCCTGCGATTCGCTGCGCCGCTGTGCTGTCCGAAGGGACTTCACTTCCATACCCATGAGCATTCCCCGTCTCTGCAGGCAACGTGTTCCACTTGAGTTTGCATGTCAATCGAGATACAGCGCGTCTAGAGCCTCTACCAGGGGGTTTGCCGCGCGGCTGCTTCTATGGGCTAGTTTACGTTCAGTCCAAGAGCAGGATAACGAGCCCAGTTTCGCAACACTCACCGCCCATGATCAGCTTACTTCAGAGTTTTGCGCCGACGGCCATACCGACCGCAGCAGAGGCATTACGACCTCAAGTGAAAGCCTTCGTTGCCGAGTGGATACACAACCGTTCCGCGACTGTACGCGCGCGCAGCTGGTCGGGCTTCGATGCCGAGTTCAGCCGCGCCCTTGGCCAACGTGGCTGGATCGGTTTGACCATTCCTCGCGAGTACGGCGGTGGTGGCATGGATGCGTTCGCACGCTTCGTGTTGATCGAAGAGCTGCTCGCTGTCGGCGCACCGGTCGCGGCACATTGGTTCGGTGACCGCCAATCGGCGCCACTCCTGTTGCGATATGGCACTGAAGAACAGCGACGCTTCTTTTTGCCGCGCATCTGTCGTGGAGATGTCTTTTTCTGTATTGGCATGAGCGAACCGGGCGCAGGATCCGACCTCGCGGGTTTGCGCACTCGCGCACGGCGTGATGGCGATCGCTGGCGCCTCAGCGGCTCCAAGATCTGGACGACTTACGCTCACAAATCGCACTACATGATCGCTCTGGTGCGCACCTCAGGTAGCCCGGAAGACCGACACAAAGGGCTGTCGCAGTTCATCATCGATTTGAGGCTGCCTGGAATCTCCGTGCGCCCCATCGAGGATCTGACCGGCGATACTCATTTCAATGAAGTGTTCTTCGACGAAGTCGAGCTCCCGGCGCACGCACTCGTCGGACAAGAAGGTGCCGGTTGGGCGCAGGTCAACGCCGAGCTCGCGTTCGAACGCAGTGGACCGGAGCGAATCTACTCGAGCATCGTATTGCTGGATTGCTGGATCAAGCATCTGCGGCGAGCACCCAACGCGGTTGCGTCACACGCACGACTCGGCGGACTGATTGCACGCATGGCGACTCTGCGGGAAATGTCGCTGTCTCTCACCGCGCGACTTGCAGCCGGCGAATCGCCGGCCATCGAAGCTGCGCTAGTGAAGGATCTGGGTACCGAACTGGAGCAGGACATCCCGATCGCGATCGCCGCTGCGCTGGCGGAAACGCCGGAGATCGCGGTGGACGATGAGTTGCTCGGCACACTCGCATTCGTCTCGCAGATCAGCCCAGCGTTCTCGCTCCGCGGCGGCACGCGGGAAATAGCATTTGCAGGAGAGCGCAGCTTCCGTCTCCGCGTCGACCTGAAAACGCTCCGGCAAGGACCATTCGGTAAACAGGGATTTCCGCTCACGTACGATATCGCCATCGCGCTCGACCAGCCGCAGAGC
>CBJNAT010000381.1:0-4182 GCA_966434585.1 uncultured Gammaproteobacteria bacterium
GCTTAGTGGCACTCCCGATATCGCGTCTCACGCCGGCGTATACGCGGGCGCTGGATGCCCCGCGTATCCACTGTCGAAGATGGAGTGCAAGGTCACAGCAATCCGCTGCGACACAGGCGAGTCGGTAGTCGTGATGTCGCCGTCCTACCAACAACGTGAAGCCCACGTCACCGCAATGCAGTTGGCGATCGCCTTCGCAGCGGGCAGCGAGCTGCTCGGCCAGTTCGCGCAACTGCGCATCGCTTTGTGCCGAGAGCGCGATCAGATACGCGGGATTGTCGATGCGATCCGCCACGACCGGCGGCGCTTCTTCGATGACAACGTGAGCATTGGTACCACTGATACCAAACGCGCTGACGGCGGCTCTGCGCGGAAATCCCTGCGTCGTATGCCATTCGCGCAGGTTGGTATTGACGAAGAAAGGACTATGTTCGAAGTCGATGTGCGGATTGCCCTGGACGAAGTGGAGCGAAGGCGGGATCTGCGCATGCTCGAGCGCGAGCAGGATCTTCATCACTCCTGCCACTCCCGCAGCGGCGCCGGTGTGACCGAGATTCGTCTTGATGGAACCCAACGCGCAGAAGCCACTCTTCTGTGTGTAGTGCCGAAACGCGTTGGTGAGCGCCTGAAATTCAATGGGGTCGCCCAGAATAGTGCCGGTGCCGTGCGCCTCGACCATTTGAATTTCAGCGGCATCGATGCCGAATGATTCGTACACATCCCGCTGCAGCCGCTCCTGCGCAGCCGCGCTCGGCGCGGTGATCCCGTTGCTGGCGCCGTCCTGATTCAAGCCACTGCCCTGGATCAGGCCATAGATGTGATCGCGAGCCGCAATCGCATCCGACAAGCGCTTCAGAACGAGCACTCCAACACCCTCCGATGGGACGAAGCCATCGGCGCGTGCGTCGAATGTGTAGCAGCGCCCCGAGGCAGAGAGCATTCCCGCCCGGCTCCCGAGCTCATAGAAGCCGGGTTTACATTGAATCCAGACGCCACCGGCAAGAGCCAAGTCGGTTTCCCGAGACCAGAGTCCCTGGCAGGCCAAATGCAGCGCTACCAGCGAGCTCGAGCATGCAGTGTCGATCGTGATCGCCGGTCCGCGCAGGTTGAGGTGATATGCAATGCGTGCAGGGAGCAACGCGAGCGCGTTTCCCCACAGCGCTTGTACCGGCAACTGACCTTCCTGCAGCTTACTGTAATCCTCGTCACTGCATCCGACGTACACCCCGCAGCGAGAGCCGTCGACACCGGACCCTGCGTAACCGGCATCTTCGAGCGCATGCCATGCTTCCTCCAGCAAGAGCCGCTGCTGAGGATCCATGTGCATGGCTTCGGTACCAGAGATATTGAAGAACAGCGGATCGAAGCGATCGATGCCCTGGAGAAAACCTCCGTGCCGGCAGATTTTCCGGGAGCGATCCTCTGTCCATTCCGGCAACGGCCAGCGGGTAACCTCCTCGACCAGGTCATCGCCCGCTGCTAGGTGCTTCCATAGTTCTTGAACGCTCGCCGAGCCAGGAAATCGCCCGCTCATGCCGATGATGGCGATACGCTCTCGCCGTGGCGGATCGGGTTGCGAAGATGCCTGCGTGGACAGCAGGTTCGGCGGCAGCGCTTCTGGCGCAGAAGGTCGCGAATCACGCTCGATGGTCTCTTCTCCAAGTGTGCTCGGCATGGCAAGCACCGGCTTCTGCTCGGAGGCGATGTGAGTTGCGAGTTTGTTGACACTGCTGAAGTCGAAGATGCAGGTCGTCGGGAGCTTGATGCCCAAGCGCTGATTGATAGCGCGAACCATCCGCACGCCACCGATCGAGTCCACACCGTAGTCCGCGAAAGACCCATCAGGATCGATACGCGCCGCGTCGCGCTGTAAAGAGGTCGACAATTCCTCGATGATCGTCGCGCGGATGCAGTCTTCGATGAGGTCGGTCGCCCGGTGCACCACCTCGGGTCGAAAAGGCCTGTTCGAGATTTCTTGTGCCGAAGCCGCCACGCTGGCCATCTCGCGCGGGTGACGAACGATGCCATCGCTGCGAGCGGCCACGATCTGCTGCCCGAGCGTTTCGGCCCCGAGCGCCGGTAATGCGATCGACGTGAAGCCTTCCTGTTCCAGCACTTGCAGCCAAGTGTCGGTCGAGAGGAACGGATAGCCGCAGAGCCGCAATCCTTCATCTTCGTAGCGCCACCAGCCCGGAAGCAAACCGAAGCTCACGTGCATCCAAAGCCTGCCGAGGACGAGTTCGTTCAATAGAATCAGTCCGCCCGGCTTGAGTGCTGCTTTGGCATTGCGGAGCGTTGCGTGGATATCACGGGTCGCATGCAGCACGTTGGTCGCAATGACGATGTCGTAGACGCCCACGCCCAACTCCTGCTCGAAGGGCGTTCGTTCGACATCGAACGCCACAAAGCGCAGGGCAAGCTCACGGTGTGCGAATCGCTCCTGGGCGCGCCGCAGGAAGGTGGGAGACAGGTCCGTGTAGGAATACTCATGGATGCTGAGGCCGGCGGACTGCAGGGCGTCGAGAACTTTCTCGGTTGTCGCGCCAGTACCGGCGCCGATCTCGAGCACCCGCAAGCGCTTAGCTCCGTGCCGCGCCCTTTCGGCCTGCACAAAATCTTGCAGGCATGCGGCGATCGCTCGATTGCAATAGTCTGCAGGTGGGTTGTTACCGTAGATGTCGTTCACGAGTTCGGACGAAGAATCGGGGAACATGACATCCGAAGGCAGCAGCTCCCCCGAGAGGATTTGCGGCAGCGACTGCAACATCAGCTCGGCGATGCGTCCTTGTGCCGCCAGCTCGGCATCCTCTGCCCAGGCGTGCTTGCGATCGTGCCAAGTGCGCCAAGCAACTTCGGGTTGGTTCTCGGCTACAGCAGTGGAATAGCCGCGCTCCTGCAGGAGGCGCAGACTCTCGCTCAGCCATCGTGCGTATGCGGCGCGCGGCGTGGCGCGCGCCTCTAAGCAGCCGCACCGGAGTAGCTGCGCGAACAACAACTCGGCAAGCAGTAGGTCCATCTCGCTGCGCCGTTGCTCGCGCTCGGAGTCCGTGCCGGGAACACGCATCCTCTGCGCCGATTGAAATGCAATCGGCAGTGCCTGTTCTCGCTGTACTGCGAGGTCGCGTGCGCCCTCTGCATAGTTCACACCCTCGACGGGCAACGATGGGCTTACCTTCATGAACCCCATTTGTGGGCAGCGCGCGGCGAGGAGCGATTCAATGGCCGCGATGCCCTCTTCTGCATCAATCAGCCCGATACCGGTCTCCTGCAGCTGTTGTAGCTCGCGCGGTGCGATGTCATTGCCGACCCAGTAGCCCGAGCTCAGAACCTTTACTGGACACCTCCATGTGAGCCGCAAGCAATGAGCATACGCGTCCGCGAACGTGCACCCTGCTGCGTAATGCCCTTGGCCAACGTTCTTTATGAATGCAATCAGCGAAGATACGAACAACACGAAATCCAGCGGTTCGCTGGCAAAGACTTCTGCCAAAAGAACACTGGAGGCCACCTTTGCGTCGAGCACTCGCACGAACTCGTCTTCCGGCATGTCAACGAGATTACACACGGAGAAAACCACGGCCGTGTGAATGATTCCATCCACCCGCGGGTGCGCCGCCTTGATCTCCTCACGCGCGCGCTCCATCGCCGCACGATCCGTCGCATCCGCGGCTATGTACCCGGGCATCGGTCCGAACGACGCTAAGCGTTCGAGCTCCTGCTGAATGTCCGCATCTCGAGCGCGTCGACCGATCCAGATCACATGCGCCCGATAGGTCCGTACGAGATGCTCGGTAATGATGCGACCTATCTTCCCCGCTCCACCGACGAGCACATAAACGCCGTTGGTGCGAAATGCAGACTCGCTACGCACCGGGAGATCGAATGGGAGCAGCTGGTGTCGATACCACGAATGCCGCCGATGAACCCACAGATGGGAGCGCTGCTCGACGGGCAACTGACCGCCACAGCGAGCAGATAAGCGCGACGTCCGATGTGTTGAGGGTCGCGCGCAGACGTGGTGGAAGGCAGCCTCACTCGGCTGAGGACGGGATCGTGTGCCCTGCGGAACGGCCAGGCTGGAACCAATCAACCCAGTTTGAAGCTGCACTGGCGAGCCCGGCTCGCCGTTCATCTCGACCCTTGCGCCGCGTGGTAGGGTGGGCAGGACGGGAGCGGGAGCCG
>CBJNAT010000382.1:0-4180 GCA_966434585.1 uncultured Gammaproteobacteria bacterium
CAGCGTAGCGAAGGCGCACCACCCGCTTGGGTTTCTCGTGCGCTGAGGCTCCTCCGTTCAGGAAGCAGGCCCCACCACAAACGCCGCATGCCCGGTCAGCGGAGCGGTATCTGCCGTTTGGTTGCGGGGGCTTTCTAAGCGAGGCGACAATCCCGGCTCGCCCACTGCCGGACGCCTCGATGTCTGCTCCCCCGCCCGATCGCCCCACAGCGCGCTCTCTCAAGCCGCTGCGTGCGTTGTTGCCCTACCTGCGCGCGTATCGCGGCACGTTGGCGCTGGCGCTCGGTGCTCTGCTAATCGCTTCGGCTGCGATGCTGGCGTTGCCACTCGCGCTGCGCGATGTGATCGATGCGGGCATGATCACCCGCGACCGCGCGACGATCGATCGCTACTTCATAGCGTTTCTCGTCGCCGCAGCGGTGTTCGGGGTGTTTGCCGCAATCCGTTTCTATATGGTGACGTGGCTGGGCGAGCGCGTGATCGCCGACCTCCGCAAGCGTGTGTATGCGCGCGTGGTGCGGATGGACCCGACGTTCTTCGAAGTGACGCGAACCGGCGAGGTTCTTTCGCGCCTCACGACGGACACGACTCTCGTACAGTCGATCGCAGGTGTGGGCATCTCCATCACGTTGCGCTCGATCATCAATCTCATCGGCTCGCTCGTGCTGCTCGTGCTCACGAGCCCGCGACTCACGGGCATGATTCTCGTGCTCATTCCGCTGATCGTGGCGCCGCTCATCGCGATCGGCCGCCGCGTGCGCAAACTCTCGCGCGCCTCGCAGGATCGGGTGGCTGAAACGAGCGGCCTGGCCGATGAGACGCTCAATGCGATTCAGACGATCCAGGCGTTTACGCTCGAGTCGGTGCAATCGCACCGGTATGACGGTGCGGTCGAAGATTCTTTCCGCACGGCCGTGCGGCGCTCGCGTGTTCGCGCGTACATGACCGCCCTCGGCACGATGGCGATTTTTGGCGCCATCACGTGTGTGCTGTGGATCGGCGCGCACGATGTGCTCGCGGGGCGCATGAGCCCCGGTCAGCTGAGCCAGTTTCTGCTGTATGCGGTGTACGTCGGTGTCGCCGCTGCTTCGTTGAGTGAGATGTGGGGCGAAGTGCAGCGCGCGGCGGGCGCCATGGAGCGCTTGGTCGAGCTCGAGCAGGCCGAGCCGAGCATCAAGCCGCCAGTGCAGCCTCTCGCCTTGCCCTCGCAGATGCGCGGCGCAATTCGTTTCGAGCATGTGAAATTCAGGTACCCCTCGCGCCCCGACAGCTACGCGCTCTCGGATTTCACGCTGGAAATTGCACCGGGAGAAACGATTGCATTGGTGGGCCCTTCTGGCGCGGGCAAGAGCACGAGCTTTCAACTCATGCTGCGCTTCTACGATCCGGAATCGGGTCGCGTATTGCTCGATGACGTCGATATTCGTCATGCCGATCCGCACGATGTACGTACTCACATCGGCCTCGTGCCGCAAGAGACCGTACTGTTCGGCGCGAGCGCACGCGAGAACATCCGCTACGGTCGTCCAGACGCGAGCGATGCGGAAGTCGAAGCCGCGGCACGCGCAGCGGGCGCGCACGATTTCGTGATGGCGCTACCCGAAGGCTACGACAGCTTCCTCGGTGAGCGTGGCACGCGCTTGTCGGGCGGACAGCGCCAGCGCGTCGCCATTGCCCGAGCGCTGCTCAAGAACCCGCCGATCCTGCTGCTCGATGAAGCGACCAGCGCGCTGGATTCCGAGAGCGAGCAGCTCGTGCAGCGCGCGCTCGATGAATTGATGCGTGAACGTACGACGCTCGTGATTGCGCATCGGCTCGCCACGATCACCAAAGCTGATCGCATCGTCGTATTGGACCACGGCCACATCGCCGCCATCGGCACACATCATGAACTGCTGCAGACCAATGAGCTCTATGCTCGGCTTGCGTCGTTGCAGTTTGCGCAGGTGGCGAGCGGTGAAACGCAGCTAGCTAGTCTGCTAGTCAGCTAGCCAGAGGCGACTGTTCTGGCTAGCCGACTAGCAGACTAGCCGACTAGCCGGCCGCTACAATGCGCGCCACTTTCCAAGGAGATCCTCTCTTGTCACCTCCGACTGCTGCTCCTGATCTGACCGGCGCGATTCAGGCTGATTGCGTCATCGTGGGTGCCGGTCCTGCCGGTCTGTTCCAGATTTTCGAGCTTGGTCTGCTCGGCATTAAGGCGCACATCGTCGATTCGCTCGCCCATCCCGGCGGGCAGTGCGCAGAGCTGTACCCCGACAAGCCGATCTACGACATTCCCGCACTACCGATCTGCGGCGGAAAAGAGTTGGTCGACCGCTTGATGGAGCAGAACAAGCCGTTCAATGCGCAGTTCCATTTGGGCGAGGAGATGCGCGAGTTTCATCGCCTGGCAGATGGCACGTTTCTCCTAGTCACCGAACGGGAAACACGTTTCCATGCAAAAACGGTCGTGATTGCGGCGGGCCTCGGCGCATTCTCGCCACGTCGCCTGACGATCCCCGGCATCGACGCCTTCGAAGGCAGGAGCGTGCATTACAAGGTGCGTAATGCGTCCGAGTATGCAGGCAAGCGCCTTGCGATTTTCGGTGGCGGCGATTCAGCGCTCGATTGGACGTTGGAGTTTGCGGGCAAGGCGAGCGCGGTCACGCTGGTTCATCGCCGCGCCGAATTCCGCGCAGCACCCGCGTCGGTCGAGAAAATGTTTGACCTTTGCAAGACCGGCTCGGTGCGCTTCATCGAAGGCGTGGCGGAAGAAGTGCTGAGCGAGGGCGGGCAATTCCGAGGCGTTCGGGTGAAGCGCAACGATGGCGGCGCCGACGACCTGCAGGTCGATCACACGTTCGCGTTCTTCGGGTTGCATCCGAAGCTCGGCCCTGTCGGGGAATGGGGCTTTGGACTCGAGAAGAAGGCGATCTTCGTGGACACGGAGAAATTCCAGACGAGCATCCCAGGCGTGTTCGCCGTGGGCGACATCAATACATACCCCGGCAAGAAGAAGTTGATCTTGTCGGGCTTTCACGAAGCAGCCTTGGCAGCATTTGCGATTGCTTCGCACCTCAATCCGGCCAAGAAAGTGCCCCTGCAGTACACGACCACGAGCCCAATCATGCACAAGCGTCTTGGGGTGGAAGAAGAAGCGAAATGAACTCGACTGCCGAGCTGCTGAAGCTGTTGGAGCTCGAGCCGCTGGAGGTGAACCTCTTTCGCGGCATTAGCCGGGACGCCGGCCACCAGCGCGTGTTCGGCGGCCAGGTGCTCGGCCAAGCGGTCGCGGCAGCTTGCCGCACGGGCATCGAAGACCGACTCGTGCATTCGATGCACGCGTACTTTCTTCGTCCCGGCGACACCTCGCGCCCGATCATTTACGAAGTCGACCGCAGCCGCGACGGCAAGGCGTTCGCGACGCGCCGAGTGGTAGCGATTCAGCACGGGCAGCAGATCTTCCACGCCTCGGTGTCCTTCCAGAGGCCAGAGGAAGGGTTCGATTACCAGATGCAACGCCCCGCGGTCCCGCCTCCGGATGAGCTCATAGATTGGCTGGAGTGGTTGCAACAACACGAGAACACCGTCCCGGCCTCGCTGCTGGTCGTGGCCGGAGCGTTCGAGCTGCGGTTTTTCGAGCCAGAAAAGGTGTTTCCGCGGACCACGCCACAAGACCCACGAATCAGCCTCTGGTTCAGAACCATCGGCCCTCTGCCCGACGATGAGAACCTGCATCGCAGCATCCTCGCGTATGTGTCCGATTTGTTTCTGCTGGGCGCAGCCTTCCAGCCCCATGGTCGCGAAATGACCGGCGACGAGATGCAGGTGGCCAGCATCGATCACGCCATGTGGTTCCACCGGCCTGTGCGGGTGGACGAGTGGCTCCTGTACTCCATCGACAGCCCCACCTCGTCCGGCGCCCGCGGGCTATCGCGGGGCAGCATCTTCAGCTTGGACGGCACGTTGGTCGCGAGCACGGCCCAGGAAGGGTTGATGAGGTATAGGCCCAAAGCGGCTGCTGGCTAGTCGGCTAGTCGGCTAGCCAGAAATCCCAAAGATTCCCTCGCTCCTCTGGCTAGCAAGCTATCCGACTAGCCAGCTAGCTGCCCTGCTATCAGCTCATACCCAAAGCGTATTTCAGGCTCCGGACCCACCCGACTAGAGTCCGCGCATGTATCGATACGACGCTATCGAC
>CBJNAT010000383.1:0-4173 GCA_966434585.1 uncultured Gammaproteobacteria bacterium
GAGGAGCGGATGTGTCAATGGTTTGTGAGCTCCCGAGCTCACGCGCGGACTGCTCGGCAGCGCGTAGGGACAACTTCCGATCACTGATTTCTAGCTCGAGATTCGCCGATCCAGCGGATTCGGCAGGCCACCACTGCAGCACCGCAAGCAACTGCTCGTGCGAGCCCATCCGATTCACGTCGATCGCATAGACGTTGAGATAGTCCCGCGCCGCACCACCCGGCTCTTGCGCAAAGACGAGAGGCTCGGCCACGACTTTGATCGTGGCTGCGGTTTCTTCGTCCAGGTATTCGCGCGGCGCGAGACTTGGCGTCGACGCGCAACCGCACAAGGACAACAGCAGCGCGGCAATGGGTACGAGGCGCATGGCTGATCTCACGACGCGAACACTGTGCGAGAAATGATTACCGGTGAATCGGAGTTCCTTCACAACAGGCCGTTTCGTCGGCTCGTTCTGGCCGTAGCCACGTCGCCCGTAGCCCCGCGCCCTTCGTACTAGGCTGCATCCGCCGGCCTATCGGAGTCATAGCCCAAATTTGGCGACAGCCACCGCTGTGCTTCCTCGAGGCCGAGCTTCTTGCGCCCCGCGTAGTTCTGCACCTGGTCGAGATCGATCTTGCCGACCGCAAAATAGTGCGACTCGGGATGCGAGAAATACCAACCGCTCACGGCCGCGGTCGGCAACATCGCGAACGATTCCGTGATCTGAATGCCCGCGTTCTGCTCCGGATCCAGCAACTGCCAGAGCGTCGCCTTCTCTGTGTGGTCCGGGCACGCGGGATAGCCGGGCGCTGGGCGGATACCGCGGTACTCCTCACGCACGAGCTGATCGTTCGTGTACCGCTCATCGGGCGCATAACCCCAGAACTCGCGGCGAATTCGCTCGTGCATGCGCTCGGCCAGTGCTTCGGCGAAACGATCGGCGAGTGCCTTGAGCATGATGCCGGAGTAGTCGTCGTGCGCCTGCTCGAACTTCGCGAGCTGCTCTTCGATGCCGATACCCGCTGTCACCGCAAACGCGCCGACGTAGTCCTTCACGCCGGACGCGCGTGGCGCAATGTAATCGGCCAGCGACAAGTGTGGCTGTTTGTCCGGCTTGCTCTTTTGCTGACGCAGGAAGTGCAGACGCTTGAGCACCTGTGTGCGCGAATCATCGGTGTAGATCTCGACATCATCGTCATCCACCGAGTTCGCCGGGAACAAACCAATCACCGCGCGCGCCGTCAGCCAGCGCTCGCGAATGATCTTCCGCAGCATGTTGCGTGCATCGGCGTACAGATTGCTGGCCTGCTCGCCCACGTTCGGGTCGGTAAGAATGTCGGGAAACTTGCCGCCGAATTCCCAGGCATTGAAGAACGGCATCCAGTCGATGTAGCGCGTTAGCTCTTCGAGCGAGTAGTTGTCGAAGGCCCGCACGCCCAGCATGCGCGGCACCGGTGGCGTGTAGCTGTCCCAGCCGCCCTGGAACTTGTTCGCACGCGCCTGCGCGATCGTGAACTGCGGGCCTTTAGTGCGCTTACCCGCATGCTGCTCGCGTCTCGTTGCGTGATCTTCCTTCAGCTTGGTCACGTACGCCGCACGCGATTGCGGCGTGATGAGCTGTTGGCACACGCCCACCGAACGCGAGGCATCCTTCACATAGACGACGGGACCTTGATACTGGGGATCGATCTTCACCGACGTGTGCGCGGGCGATGTAGTGGCCCCACCGATCAGCAATGGCTTGTCGAAGCCCTGCCTCTGCATCTCGCGCGCGACGTGCACCATCTCATCAAGGGAAGGTGTGATCAGTCCCGAGAGGCCGATCATGTCCGCGCTTTCGCGACGCGCGGTTTCGAGAATGCGTTCGCAGGGTACCATCACGCCCAGATCGATCACCTCGAAGTTGTTGCACTGGAGCACGACGCCCACGATGTTCTTGCCGATGTCGTGCACGTCGCCTTTCACCGTCGCGAGCACGACCTTGCCGTTCGACTTGCTGCCGCCGCGCGCGGCCTTCTCCTCTTCGATGTACGGAATCAGGTGCGCGACGGCCTTCTTCATCACGCGTGCGGACTTCACGACCTGCGGCAGGAACATCTTTCCCGACCCGAACAGATCGCCGACGACGTTCATGCCGTCCATCAGCGGACCTTCGATGACCTGTAGCGGGCGATCGAACTGCTTGCGTGCCTCTTCGGTGTCTTCGACGACGAATTCGTCGATGCCCTTCACCAACGCATGTTCGAGGCGCTTCGCCACGGGCCAGCTGCGCCAGGCGAGATCCTCGGCCTTCTTGGTGCCCGCCTCGCCTTTGTAGCGAGCCGCGATTTCCAGCAATCGCTCGGTCGCATCCTCGCGACGATTGAGGATTACGTCTTCGACGCTTTCGCGTAATTCGGGCGCGATGTCTTCATAGATCGCGAGCTGGCCCGCGTTAACGATACCCATCGTCATGCCGGCTTTGATCGCGTGGTACAGGAAAACCGAATGCATCGCCTCGCGCACTGCATCGTTGCCGCGGAACGAGAACGACACATTGCTGACGCCGCCGCTCACATGCGAATGTGGGCACGTGCGTTTGATCTCGGCCGTGGCTTCGATGAAGTCCAGCGCATAGCGGTTGTGTTCTTCGATACCGGTCGCGACGGCAAATATGTTCGGATCGAAGATGATGTCTTCGGGCGGGAAACCCACCTGCTCCGTGAGGATCTTGTACGAGCGCTGACAGATCTCCACTTTGCGCTTGATGGTGTCGGCCTGCCCTTGCTCGTCGAAGGCCATCACGACGACCGCAGCGCCATAGGCACGCACCTTCCTCGCGTGCTCGATGAACTGCTCCTCGCCTTCCTTCATGCTGATCGAGTTGACGATGCCCTTGCCCTGGATGCATTTGAGGCCCGCTTCGATCACCGACCACTTCGATGAGTCGATCATGATCGGCACGCGCGCGATGTCGGGCTCGGCAGCGATGAGATTCAGAAAGCGAACCATCGCGGCCTGCGAATCGAGCATGCCCTCGTCCATGTTGATGTCGATGAACTGCGCGCCGTTCGCGACCTGTTGACGCGCGATATCGAGTGCGGCGTTGTAGTCATCGGCTTCGATGAGCTTGCGGAACTTGGCGGAGCCGGTGACGTTGGTGCGCTCGCCGACATTCACGAACAGGCTGTCCGCACCGATGTTCAGCGGCTCGAGACCCGACAGCCGACACCGCTGCTCGAGCACCGGCGGCTTGCGTGGCGGCATGCCGTGCACGCGCTCGGCAATGTAGCGAATGTGCTCCGGCGTCGTGCCACAGCAGCCGCCGACGATGTTGACGAGCCAGCTGTTCGCAAACTCGCGGATGTAGTCCGCGGTCTGACTCGGCTCTTCGTCGTACTGCCCGAATGCATTGGGCAGCCCCGCGTTGGGATACGCGCACACGTAGCAGTCGGCGATGCGCGAGAGTTCTTCGATGTACGGGCGAAGCTGCTTGGCGCCGAGCGCGCAGTTCAAGCCGATGACGGCAGGTCGTGCGTGGCGCACGGAATTCCAGAACGCTTCCGTCGTTTGACCGGAGAGCGTGCGGCCGGAGGCGTCGGTGATGGTGCCCGAGATCATGATCGGCAGATCGTCACCGCATTCATCAATCGCCTGACGCGCGGCAAACAACGCGGCCTTCGCATTCAGCGTGTCGAAGATCGTCTCGATGAGAATCAGATCCGCGCCGGCTTCGATCATCGCGCGTGCGCCTTGGAGATAGGTCGCGACGAGCTGATCGAACGTGATGTTGCGGTATGCGGGGTCGTTCACATCCGGCGAGAGCGAAGCAGTGCGATTCGTCGGGCCCATGGCGCCCGCGACGAATACGGTCTTGCCGCTCCTTTGCATGTGTGCATCGGCGGCACTCCGGGCTGCTTTGACGGCGGTCAGGTTGATCTCGCGCACGAGACTCTCGGCCTTGTAATCGGCCTGCGAAGGCTCGTTCGCGGTGAACGTGTTCGTCTCGATGATGTCGGCGCCGGCTTCGAGATACTTCGTATGAATGGCCGTGATCACATCGGGGCGGGTGATCGCGAGGATGTCCGAGTTGCCCTTCATGTCGCAGGGCCAATCCTTGAAGCGCTCGCCGCGATAATCGGCTTCGGTCAGGCCATAGCCCTGGATCATCGTGCCCATCGCGCCGTCGATGACGAGGATGCGCTCGGTGAG
>CBJNAT010000384.1:0-4164 GCA_966434585.1 uncultured Gammaproteobacteria bacterium
CCGCTCGCCGACGGCTCGGGTCATCTGACGGTCGCCACGACTCGACCGGAAACGATGCTCGGCGATACAGCCGTGGCAGTGAATCCGACCGACGAGCGCTATCAGCATTTGGTCGGCAAGACCGTGCGCCTGCCGCTGGTGGGTCGTGAAATCCCCATCATTGCGGATGAATACGTCGATGCGACCTTCGGCACGGGCTGCGTGAAGATCACGCCGGGCCACGACTTCAATGACTACGACATGGGCCGGCGTCATAGCCTACCGCTCATCAACATCTTCGATGCGAGCGCACGCATCAACGAGAACGCGCCGGAGCAGTATCGCGGCCTCGATCGCTTCGAAGCGCGCAAACGCATCGTCGCCGATATGGAAGCGCTCGGCGTCGTCGACAAGATCGAGCCGCACAAACTCAAGATCCCGCGCGGCGATCGCAGCGGCGCAGTCCTCGAACCGTGGCTCACGGATCAGTGGTACGTGCGCATCGCGCCGCTCGCCGAGCCCGCCATCAAGGCGGTCGAAGATGGCCGTATACGCTTCGTGCCCGACAACTGGTCGAAGACGTACTTTCAATGGATGCGCAACATCCAGGACTGGTGCATCAGCCGCCAGCTCTGGTGGGGCCATCGAGTGCCTGCGTGGTACGACGACCAGGGCAACGTCTATGTCGCCCGCAATGAGATCGATGCGCTCGCGCAGGCCAGACAAGTGCGCGGCGAGGACGTGCAACTACAGCAGGATGAAGACGTGCTCGACACGTGGTTCTCCTCGGCACTATGGCCCTTCTCTACGTTGGGCTGGCCGCAGCAGACGGAAAGTCTGCGCACCTTCTATCCCACCAGCGTGCTCGTCACCGGCTTCGACATCGTCTTCTTCTGGGTGGCCCGCATGATCATGATGGGCCTGAAGTTCGCGGGCGATGTACCCTTCCGCGAGGTCTACATCACAGGCCTCATTCGCGACGAGAACGGCGAGAAGATGTCGAAGTCCAAGGGCAACATCATCGACCCGCTCGATCTCATCGACGGCATCGACCTCGAAGCGCTGGTCGCGAAGCGCACCACCGGGCTGATGCAGCCGCATCTCAAGGACAAGATCGAGAAGAACACGCGCAAACAATTTCCGCAGGGCATTCCTTCGTACGGCACCGACGCGCTGCGCTTCACGTTTGCCGCACTCGCCACGATGGGCCGCGACATTCGCTTCGATCTCGGCCGCGTCGAGGGGTATGCGAACTTCGCGAACAAGCTTTGGAATGCCGCCCGATACGTGTTGATGAACTGTGAAGGCCAGGACTGCGGCATCGAGGGTCGATGCGAGTATTCGGTGGCCGAGCGCTGGATCCGCTCGCGACTGGCAGCGACCACCGAAGACGTGCGCACCAAATTGAAGGAATACCGCTTCGATCTCGCCGCACAGTCGCTATACGAGTTCGCGTGGTACGAGTATTGCGACTGGTATCTCGAGCTGTCGAAGCCTGCTCTGCAGTCCGAGGTCAGCACGGCCGAACAGAAGCGCGGCACACGCCAGACGCTGGTGACGGTTCTCGAGACGTATCTACGCCTGCTGCATCCGCTGATGCCGTTCATCACGGAGGAGATTTGGCAAACCGTGGCACCGCTCGCCGGCCGCACGGGGGAGACGATCATGCTCCAACCGTATCCAAGCGCGTCCGACTTCGGGCGTGATGCAGAAGCCGAGCAGGCGATTGCCCCCATCAAGGCTGCCATCCTGGGTCCGCGTCAGTTACGCGGACAGTTGAACGTGCCTCAGTCCCGCGCGGTCACCGTCTATATGAAATCCCCCGTTGCTTCGGACCGGAGCGCTTTGCAGGCGAGCCGCGATGTGGTCAACGGCGTCGGCAACATCAAGGCACTGGACTTCATCGAGGACGATTCGGGCCTGCCCCCCACGGCACTCGCAATCGTCGATGGTCGCTCGATCTACGTACCGCTGAAGGAGCTCATCGACGATGTCAATGCAGAGCTTGCGCGATTGGAGAAACTCAAAGCCAAGGCGTTGCAGAATCTTGCGTTGTGCGAGAAGAAGCTGGGGAACGAGAAGTTCGTGCAAGGCGCGCCGGCCGAGGTGGTCGAGCAGGAACGCACGCGGGTTGCGACGTTCAAGGGCGAGATCGAGCAGCTGGAGCAGCAGGCGCGGCGGGTGGCGAGTTTGAAGTAGCGTCTCCACCTCTCCCGGTCACGGGAGAGGTCGACGCGGAGCGGCGGGTGAGGGCCAGCGCAGCGCTCTTAAGGTTTGCCCTCACCCTGTCCCTCTCCCGAAACCGGGCTAGGGGACGCTAGGCCCAGCTTCGCAGGCATGAACGACACCACACTCCAACCCACCGCCCTCCTCGCCCGCACGGTTGCCCAGCTCAACCGCATCATCCTCGGCAAGGAACATCGCATTCGCTTGGCGCTCGCGTGTCTGCTCGCGAAAGGCCATCTGCTGATCGAGGACATTCCCGGCGTCGGCAAGACCACACTTGCCCATGCGTTAGCGCAATCGCTCGGCCTCTCCTACAACCGCATTCAATTCACGAGCGACCTCTTGCCCGCCGATGTCATCGGCGTCTCCATCTTCGAGCGCGAATCCAGCAGCTTCCGCTTTCACAAGGGGCCGATCTTTGCGCAGCTCGTCCTGGCCGACGAAGTGAATCGCGCGACACCCAAAGCGCAGAGCGCATTGCTGGAGGCAATGGAAGAGCAGCAGGTCACGGTGGACGGCGAGACATACCCCCTCACCGCGCCCTTCTTCGTCATCGCCACGCAGAATCCCGCGTATCAGATCGGCACGTTTCCGCTGCCCGAGTCCCAGCTCGATCGCTTCCTCATGCGGATCGACATCGGTTACCCCGATCCGCAACTCGAGCGCGAGCTGCTGAGCGGTCAGGATCGCCGCGACATGCTCGCGACGATCACCCCGATATTGCCACCCGCGCACTTGCTCGCGCTGCAGAGTCTGGTGACGAAAGTGCACGCATCGCCTGCACTGCTCGACTATGTGCAGGCAGTCGTGCGCTTCACTCGCGAGTCGCCGTTGTTCGTCTCCGGATTGTCGCCCCGTGCGGCCATCGCGCTGCTGCGTGCATCGCAAGCATGGTCGTTGATGAATGGGCACGTGGGCGTATTGCCTGAGGATGTGCAAGCGGTCTTGGGCGCCGTCGTGGGTCATCGTTTGAAGCCGCGCGATGAAGGCCGTTTCAAGTCGGCCACCGAGATTGGCGACTTCGTGTTGAAGAGCGTTCCCGTCTAGCGTCGTACCCATGTTGGCCGGGTTGAACGCCAAGCTCCGCCGTCGCGTTCGTGCCTGGGCTCTGCGTAGGCATGGCGTTTCGGTGGAGCCCTTCATCGTTCCAGGACGGCGCATTTACATCCTGCCCACCGGGCTCGGGCTGGCTTTCGCGATGATGACGTTCGCGATGTTCCTCGGCGCCATGAACTACGCGAACAATCTGGCGCTCGCACTCAGTTTTCTGCTCGGCGGGCTCGGCCTCGTCACGATGCACCATTGCCAGCGCAACCTCGCAGGTGTGCGGCTCAGTACGGCAGGCACCGATTCCGTGTTCGCCGGCGAGGACGCACGGTTTCACATCGCCATCGATAACCCATCGGCTGTCGCGCGGTACGGCATCCTGGCGGCCAACGACTCCTCCACCGCCGAGCCCATCAACATCGCTGCGAACGGGCGCGGTGTGGTCGAGCTGAGCGTGCCCAGCACTGCGCGTGGACTGCTTTCGCTGGATCACTTGGAAATCAGCTCGCATCATCCGTTCGGCTTGTTCCGTGCCTGGACGCACGTGTTATTGCCGGCGCAGTGCGTCATCTATCCCAAGCTCGCTACACGGGGCCGCACTCCTCCGATTCATGACACGGAGATCGGCGGCTTGCAGGACTCACGCGTGGGCGAAGAGGACTTTGTCGGTTTACGTGATTTTCATGCCGGCGACTCGCCCCGACGCATCGCATGGAAGGCGTACGCACGTTCCGAGACGCTGACGGTGAAGCAATACGCCGGTTCAGCGGTGCGTACGCACAGCTTCGATTGGAATGCGCTCGATGGGTTGGATACCGAAGCCCGACTTTCGCAGCTCGCGCGCTGGATCGAGGAGGCGCATCAGGTTGGGCACGCCTATTCGCTGCGGATGCCCGGTGAGCTGATCACGAC
>CBJNAT010000385.1:0-4152 GCA_966434585.1 uncultured Gammaproteobacteria bacterium
ACGAGGATTGACATCCACGCCTACAATCTTGTTCGCGCCGGCAAGCCGGGCGCCCTGAATCACATTGAGCCCGATTCCGCCGAGCCCGAAGACCACCACGTTTGCACCAGGCTCCACTTTCGCCGTGTTGATCACAGCGCCGATGCCGGTGGTCACGCCGCAGCCGATGTAACAGACCTTGTCGAAGGGCGCGTCCTCGCGGATCTTCGCCACTGCGATTTCCGGCAGCACCGTGAAGTTCGAAAACGTCGAGCAGCCCATGTAGTGATGGATCATCTCCTTCCCAATCGAGAAGCGACTCGTGCCATCGGGCATCACGCCCTTGCCTTGGGTCGCTCGAATGGCCGTGCACAGATTCGTCTTGCGCGACAGACACGACTTGCACTGCCGGCATTCCGGCGTGTAGAGCGGAATGACGTGGTCGCCTTTACGCACCGAAGTCACGCCAGGGCCTACATCCACCACGATGCCGGCGCCCTCGTGACCGAAGATCACGGGAAACAGCCCTTCCGGGTCCGCGCCTGAACGCGTGAACTCATCGGTGTGGCAAATCCCCGTTGCTTTGATCTCTACGAGTACTTCTCCGGCGCGCGGTCCATCGAGGTCCACCGTCGTCACCTCGAGAGGCTTGCCCGCGGCATAGGCAATAGCAGCCTTCGTTTTCATCGATATCTCCTCCTCGTCGTATAGTTATCCATCGCGCGTCGCACGTCGCCTGACATATGAGACGGCGCTATCGAGTGCCGCCGAGGCACATGGACGTGCCCGCCGCTGGAAGCGGCGAGCGCAGAGGAAAAATCACACTTTTTCCTCTGCGCCACAGCGCGAGTGGCAGGATGCCCGAGTCGCTGTTTCATATCACTCTCGAGGTTCGGCAATCTTCAGCGGAATGTCTTTGCGTACGCTGCCGGCTCGTGCTCTCTCGTCGAGGTTGAAACCCGCAATCAACTTGCCATTCGCATCCAACAGTGGCACGCGAAAGTTCGCCAGGATCTCGTCAACCTTGACGCGATGCGCGACGATCCACTGATCCAGCGACGATTTCCATTCCTTTTCACCAAACCGCACACCCATCGCGATCTCGTAATCGAATTTGATGGCGGGATCCGGCAGGAAGGGCACAGCATACCAAGCAGGCATGGATGCGTGCTCGCGAACGAGGAATCCGGCGACTGGACCCCACACGATCGCGAGGTCGATCTTCTTCTCGAGCAGATCGTGCTCGATGATGTGCGCAGGGTGCTCTTCAGGATCGCCGCTTTGCGGAGCGTAGACGCTTGCATTCTCCATGAGCCCGTTACGCAGTAACCAATCCGCGCCGGGTGAGCGTCCGAACACGCCGATGCGCAGTGACTTCAATGTCTGCGGCGGGATGCTCAGCAAATCATCTGCAACTTTCAGCCCCTCGAGCTCCTTGCGCCAGGGGAACACCAGTGCATACGTGGAATGCATGTAGGGCTCGGTCGTGGCCGTGAGCTCGTAACCTTTCGGCACGCCGATGATCACGTCGCAACTGAACTGCTGCGTTTGCGGGTCACGCGCGCGCAGCGTGTTGCGCACGAATCCCATGCGCTGCGGGAACCACGTGTATTCCACGCGTCGCCCGAGATCGGCAGCGAGCGCCTCGGCGATCTTGTTCTCGTAACCTTCGCCGCGCCGGTTCGACTGCGGCAGGTTGTTCGGGTCCGCGCAGACGCGCAGCACGGCTTCGGTCTTCTGCGGCTCATCCGCCTGAACGAATGTAGCCGCACATGCAGCAGCCAGAGCCAACATCGAAGACAGCAGGATGGCACGGTTGCGCATGACTCACGTCCAACAGAGAAACGATCAAGGCTTATCGATGGGTGAGAGCCGCCCGGGTTTGATCTGACCGTCGGAGCGGCCCTTCAGATATGCGTACAAACCCTCCCAATTCTTGTTGACCATGTCGCTCGCTTTGAAGGGCGGCATACCCTTCTCCGCTCGCCCTTCCATCAAGACGGTGTGAAACTCGTCCTTCGTCAATCGCTTCATCGACTCGACGAGCGGCGGACCGACGAGTCCTTCCTGTTCCGCGCCGTGGCAGCGCTCACACGCAAGCGCCCGCCAGGTTTTCCACCCATCCAAGGTCTTCTGATCCACCTTGTCGCCATCTTTGACGGTGTAGGGCGATGCCGCCTCAGATTGGCTCGCCGGCGATTGACTCGCTGCCGACTGAGTCGCTACCGATTGACTGGCTGTCGGACTTGCACTGTCACCCGATGACTGCGCTGCGCGTACTGCCACGCTCCCCAAGGCGGCGAGCAGCAGGCACGTCGTGATCGCTGATCTCATTCGCGGCCTCTTTGATCGTTGACGACATGCCGCGCGACTGACACACGGCATGCCGTTGCTCCGCGTCGAACTCGTGCTGCTTACTCCGCACCCTCCATCGCCGTGCGCTGCGCCCCGGCTGCCTTTGGCAATGAGAACACGAACAGCGCGCCACCCAGCGTCGTGTACTTGGCCAAATCCTTGTAGCCGCCCACCGCGCCCAAGCCCGCCGTCGGCTCCGTCAAGCCTGCGGCCATACCGATGCCGGCCCATCCGCCGATGCCCGAGTACACGCCGACGTATTGATTACCGCCGTACTCGTACGTGAACACGTTGCCGATGATTCCGGACGGTGTCTTGAACTTCCACAACTCCTTGCCGTCCTTCGTGCTCACGGCCTTGAGGTAGCCTTCCAACGTTCCGTAGAAAACGATGTCACCCGCCGTGGTCAGAGCACCCGACCACACGGAGAAGCGCTCAGGCTTCGACCAGACGATCTTGCCCTGCGCCGCGTCCCACGCGATGAAGTTGCCCATGCCGCCGTGACTGCCCGGCGCCGGGAACATCGTCAACGTCGCACCGACGTACGGCTGACCTGCCGTGTACTCCACCTGGAACGGCTCATAGGTCATGCACACGTGATTGGTGGGGACCATGAACAGACCGGACTTGCGGTCATAGCTCACAGGTTGCTGATCCTTCGTCCCCAGCGCCGCCGGACAAATGTCCTTCACGTTCACGTCGGGTCCGGTCGTAGCCGGCGAGTACTTCTTATCCACAATCGGCCGACCCGTCTTCATGTCGACCTTGGAGGCCCAGTTCACTTTCGGGTCGTACTTCTCTGCCACGAGCAGCTCGCCCGTCTCGCGGTTGAGCGAGTACGCGAACCCATTCCGATCGAAGTGCACGACGGCCGGTACTTTCGTGCCCTTGATGTCGAGATCGACGAGCACATTCTCGTTCACGCCGTCGAAATCCCACTCATCATGCGGCGTCATCTGATACGCCCATCGCGCCATGCCCGTATCCAGATCGCGCGCGAAGATGGTCATCGACCATCGGTTGTCGCCCGGACGCTGAGCTGGATTCCACGTGCCAGGATTGCCGGTGCCGTAGTAGACGAGATTCAACTTCGGATCGTAGCCGTACCAGCCCCAGGTGGTGCCGCCGCCGAGCTTCCATTGATCGCCTTTCCAGGTCTTGATCGAGGAGTCGGGGCCGATCGGCGCCATCTTCCCGTTCGTCCACGTCATGGTCTTGTTCGGGTCGACGAGCAATTCCTTGTCCGGCCCGGTGCTCCAAGCGATCCACTTCCTCTTGCCGGTCTCCAGATCGTAGGCGATGAGGCGCCCGCGTACACCGAACTCGCCGCCCGAGATACCGGTGATGACAGTGTTCTTGAACACATGCGGCGCGTTGGTGTTCGTCTCACCAATCTTCGGATCGCCGTTCTTCGCGGTCCACGCGACCTTGCCGGTGTTCGCGTCCAAGGCAACCAGCGTCGTGTCCGCCTGCTGCAGCAGGATCTTGCCGCCGCCGAACGCGAGGCCACGGTTCACCGTATCGCAGCACATCACCGGAACGACATCCGCGTTCTGCTTGGGCTCGTACTTCCACTTGAACGACTGATCTTTCAGGTTGACCGCATACACGTTGTTCGGAAACGGCGTATGCACGTACATGGTATCGCCTATGACCAGCGGCGAACCCTCATGGCCGCGCAAGACGCCGGTCGACATGGTCCATGCGACCTGCAACTGGCCGACATTGCCGGCGTTGATCTGATTGAGCGTGCTGTAACGATGGTTCGAGTAGTCGCCGGCATGCGCGGCCCAATTCGACGGCTTTGCCATAGCTTAC